>JAOTUD010000092.1 GCA_029864065.1 Gammaproteobacteria bacterium
AAACTGAATGCCGTGGCAAGACGCCTAAACGAGCGACCAAGAAAAACGTTAAACTTCGAAACACCTGCGGAGCGGTTTTACCAATGTGTTGCAGCGACCAGTTGAATCTGCAGTCGGTTATTGCCGCTCACCATGATTTTCCCAGCGTCCGCTTTCTGGACCTTGGTACAGCCCGGTAGCTAATTAGGGGACAGTATTCATAAATGGCTGATAATGATTTGGATTAAGTAAACTGTCCCGCTAATTGCGCAGAGTTCAGCTCACCAGGTTGAACAGCGACAGCGCCAGCAGCGTCGCGATCGCGGCGCGGCGAAACAGCTTTTCGCTGGATTTACGAAACCCGTGCGAACCTATCCAGGTGCCCAGCAGGTAGGTAGCCGCGCCCGGCAGCGCGGTGATCACGTCGTCGACGCCGGTGGTGCCGCTGACCGCAGATATCAGCGCGAAGCCCAGCACCGTGAAAAACGACCAGGATATGATCAGCGTGCGCCCCTCGTTCTTGTCGTAGGGACCGAGCAGGATGAATACGACCGCCACCAGCGCGATATAGGTGCCGCCGAATACGAAGCCAGAACAGGCGCCGACGAAAACCAGCCAGCTCCGGGTCATCGGGTGTTTGTAGCGAAACCCGATCAGCATCATCACACAGGCGGCCGAAATGATCATCGCGATGGCGCGTTTCATCCACACCGGGTCGAGTTCGATCAACAGCCAATGGCCGACAGGCATCAGGATCAGGGTCGGGATCAGCATGGTTATCGTCGCCCGCCAGTCGATCTGCCGATAACAGAGCTTGAACAGGTAGAGGCTGGCGAAAAAATCGACCACGAGAATTTTCGATACGATGCTGACCGGCGTGAAGAACAGGGTCAGAATCGCGAGCATGAAGGCTGGGCCGCCGAAACCGGTGAAGCCCCGGATCAGCCCGGCGCCGAAGGCGACCAGTGCAATAATCAGTGTGCCTGGCTCGTCACCAGTCAAAATAATCTCGCAGCCGGTAAAGGCTCAAACCGAGACGCAGGTACTGCCGGCGCAAGCCGGCCAGCGGAAAGCGCGGCGGCCTGCCGTGCACGATAGCGGGCAGGTGTCTTGGCAGAACACCGGTGCCGGATTCTTTACCGGCCAGCCATTTCGCCAGCTCGCGTCCGCTCCAGGTCGCGCTGTTGACGCCGTTGCCATGGTAGCCGTAGGCGAAGTAAATCGATTTGTCTTCCGGCATGCGGCCGATCGAGGGCCGCAGGTTTAGGGCGAAACAGACCAGCCCGCGCCACTGGTGGGTGTATTCGAGATCGGCGAACTGCGGCCACATGCGCGCGATCGACTGTTTCATTGCGGCGTAGGTCTTTTCGGCGCCTGCCGGGTCGCCGATATGATCGGCGCGCGCACCGAGCAGAAAGCGCCTGTCGCTGAGCAGGCGGTAATAGAAAAACATGTGTTTCGAGTTGATGGTCGGGTTCTCGGTGTGCCAGCCTTTTTGCCGCAACTCGTCATCGCTCATCGGTCTGGTGACGACGATCGCGCTTTGCAGCGGCAGCGGCCGGCCATGCACGCCGCGGTGCAGGTGCTCGGGCATGAAGCCGTTGCCGGTCAGGATGACCTGTTTCGCGGACAGGCTGCCGCTCGCGGTTTCGAGGTGATGGCTGTCTCCCTGTTTGTGCCAGCGGATGACCTCGCTATGCGGATAAAGCCTCGCGCCGCGTCGCTCCGCGGCCGCGGCAAGCCCCTGCGCGTAGCGCAGCGGATGCAGCGCGAATGACGGTCTGAGCGCCATCGCGCCGTGCTGATGCGGCGAGTCGTAGCCGATCTCGCGAAACTCGTCCTGGCCATGCATGGTGACGTCGAGGCCGAGCAGTGTGCGTTTCGTGTCGGCGCTTTGCTGCATCGCGGCGAAATGCGCATCGCTGTCGGCAACGATGAACTCGCAATCGCCCTGTGCGAGGAAATCGATGCCCTCGTCCTCGCCGATCCGGCGCACCAGGTTCACCGCGTCGGCCTGGCTCTGGTGGAACTGCCGGGTCTGCTCCACGCCGAATTTTTTAAGCTGCGCCTTGAGCGAGACCTTGGTCATGCCCATCGTGCAGAAGCCGCCGTTGCGTCCGGACGCGCCCCAGCCGATGTGACCCGCCTCGAGCAAGCAGACGTCGACGTCGAAATCACGCGCGAGGTGCAGGGCCGCGGACAGCCCGGTGTAGCCGCCGCCAATAATCGCGACATCGCAGCTCTGCGATCCGCTTAGTGGCTCGTTCTTCAGATTGGGTGTGCCCGCGGTCGCCTCCCAATAGGAAGGCTGCGGCTTGTCGAACTCATACAGGCTCGGATGGAACAGAGGTTTCATGCTCGTCAGGTCTTAATTTTCAAAATGCCAGGGTCGCGACCAGCCCCCAGATTGCGGCGGCCGCTGCCGAACAGGCTGACGCCGCAAGCGGTGACCACGAAGTTGATGACCGCTGCCTCGCGTGCCGCGCTGTCAGCAACCGCAGTATAGAGGCTGCTGGCGATCGTGGATAGCAGCGCGAGCCTGGCTAGCGCGAGCCCGAACTCGGCCGGAAACGCGCCGAACAGGGCCGCGATCGCGGGAGCATGAAAACCGGCTTATAGCGACATGGGCCCGAGTCTAGCGCGTTGTTTCGCGGCACGAAACGCGTGCAAAACGCCGCTCGCTCTGCGCCCGCGCACTACTTCAAAGGCAATCCGGCTCTAATACAGGTACTGGATTTTTACGAGAGCCCGGGCGAGATGCTGCCGCAGCCCGGCGGCGAGCGTTTCATCGTAGGCCCAGGGTGGCGCTTCCTGCATGTAGCGGCGCTGCGCCAGCTCCATCTGGATCGCGTGGCAATCCTTTTCCGGGTTGCCGTAATGGCGGGTGGTCCAGCCGCCCTTGAAGCGACCGTTGGTCACCGCGGTATATCCGTCGGCGGCAGCGCAGACGTCCCGCACCGCGGCTTCGAGCGCGGCGTCGCAGCTGGTCCCCGCGTTGGTGCCGATGTTGAAATCGGGCAGCCTGCCGTCGAATAAATAGGGCACGAGTGAACGGATGGAATGGCAATCGTAGAGAATGGCGTAGCCGTGTTTTTGCCGGATACGCTCGAGTTCGTCGCGCAGTGCATCATGGTAAGGCTGATGATACAGGTGCCTGCGTTGCTGGATTTCGTCGGCCGAGGGCGCCTGTCCGGGGAGGTATATGTCGGTGCCGTCGAAGGTCGTGGTCGGGCACAGGCTGGTGGTATTCTGCCCGGGATAAAGCGACTGGTCCGCCGGGTCGCGATTCGCGTCTATGACGTAGCGATGGAGCGGCGTGCTGACGATACTGACGTCGTCGACCAGATTCGCGTAGAGCCGGCCGATATGCCAGTCGGTATCGGCGCGCTCACGCCCATGGTTGTTGAGCCGCGCAAGTATCGCTTCGGGAATCTCGGTGCCGCCGTGCGGTTGCGCCAGTAGCAACGGGCTGCCGCCGCGAACGATACCCGGTTTCATGATTCGAGTTGCGGCAACGGATCGGGCTCACCGAGCGACGCGATAATCCCGCGTTCCATCACCAGCCGTTTCATCGCGGCGATATCGTCGGCCAGGTAACGATCGTCACCGAGCGGCGCTACCTGCGTGCGCACCGCCGCCATGACCCGGGCGAGGCGCTTGCTGGTTTTGACCGGGGCGCGGAACTCGACTCCCTGCACCGCGATCAACAGTTCGATCGCGATGATGAACGCGAGGTTGTGATTCATTTCAGCGAGTCGTCGGGCCGCGTGGCAGGCCATCGAGACGTGGTCTTCCTGGTTGGCGCTGGTCGGCGTCGAATCGATCGAGCAGGGCATCGCGCGCTGCTTGTTCTCGGCCATCAGCGCCGCCGCGGTGACCTCGGCGATCATGAAACCGGAGTTGAGCCCCGGGTCGGGCGAGATAAACGCCGGCAGCCCGAAGTTTTGCACCGGGTCCACCGCGGTGGCGATACGGCGCGCCGCGATCGAACCGATCTCGGCGATCGCGAGCGCGCACTGGTCGGCGCCGAAGGCGACCGGTTCGGCGTGGAAATTTCCGCCCGACAGTATCGAGCCGTCCTCGACGATGACGATCGGGTTGTCGGTGACCGCGTTGGCTTCGATCTCGAGCATTTGCGCGACCTGCCGAAACTGGTCGAGGCAGGCCCCCATGACCTGGGGCTGGCAGCGGAAACTGTAGGGATCCTGCACGCGCTCGTCGTTTTCGAGGTGGGATTCGCGGATTGCGGAACCCTCGAGCAGCGTGCGCAGGCACTGCGCGGCGTCGATCTGGCCCTTTAGCCCGCGCAGCGCGTGAATCTCGGGGCGGAATGGCCGGGTCGAGCCCATCAGCGCGTCGGTCGTCATCGCGCCCGATATCAGCGCGGTCTGCGCCAGGTTCCACGCGTCGAACAGACCCGCCAGCGCGAGCGCAGTCGACACCTGGGTGCCGTTGATCATGCCCAGACCTTCCTTGGGCCCGAGTTCCAGCGGCTCCAGGTTTGCCATGCGCAGCGCTTCGCTTGCCGGTATCTTAGCGCCGTCGTAAAACACGTGGCCTTCGCCGATCATCGCCGCCGTCAGGTGCGCCAGCGGCGCGAGGTCTCCCGAGGCGCCGACCGAACCCTGCGCCGGAATCAACGGAATCATGTCGAGCCGTAGCAGGGTCTGCAGCCTTTCGATAATTTCCCAGCGCACCCCGGAAGCACCGCGGCCCAGCGACAGCATCTTGAGCGTGATGACCAGCCGCACCACCACGTCCGGCAGGGGCTCGCCGACCCCGCAGCAATGCGACAGGATCAGGTTACGCTGCAGCTGGGAGGTCTGCTGCGCCGGAATCCGGGTCGATGCCAGTTTGCCGAAGCCGGTGTTGATGCCGTAAACCGGCACATCACCGCGCGCCGCCTCGGCGACGATCCTGGCGGCGGCTTCGACACGGGGTCTGCAGGCGACATCGATCTCGGCGCAGAGTTCCTCGCGGTAAATACGGCGCAGCTCGGCGAGGCGTGTCTTGCCAGGGGTCAGCGTTATTGCCTTTGCCACGAGTTTCTCCTAAGCGGCCAGTTGATCGAGCGTAGCACGATAATTTCGCGCGATCGCGTCTTCATCGGCATGGTGACCGTTATCGATCAGCTTGCCGCCGCCGATATAGACGTCGCGCACGAGATTGTCGTTGCCGGAAAAGATCCAGCTGTCGATCAAGTCATCCCGCCTGCGTCCGTAGAGCCTCGGATGAGCGCAGTCGAGGACGATGAAGTCGGCGCGGAATCCCGGCTGGATGCTGCCGATGTTGCGCCCGCAGGCACGCGCGCCGCCGGCGAGCGCGGCTGTAAACAGGTTACGGCCGGTGTTGGCTGTCTGCGGCGAGGCCAGCACGTTACGCCGCCGGGTCTGCAGGCGCACGCCGTATTCGAGCCAGCGCAGCTCCTCGACCGGGTCGATCGAGATATGGCTATCGGAACCGATTGCCCAGAGGCCGCGCCGCGCGAAGTAGTCGACCGCGTTGAAAAAACCGTCGCCGAGATTGGCCTCGGTGGTCGGGCACAGTCCGGCGATACAGCCGCTTGCGGCCATGCGCACGGTTTCCGCATCGTCCAGGTGAGTCGCGTGAACCAGGCACCAGTCCGGGCCGACGTCGAAATGCTCGAACAGCCATTCCACCGGGCGCTTACCGCTCCAGGCGATGCAGTCGTCGACCTCCCTGGGTTGCTCGGCGATATGGATGTGGATTGCCGCGAGGTCGTCGAGACCCGCGATAACCTCTGCCAGTAAAGCCTGGTCGATAGCCCGTAGCGAATGCGGCGCGATGCCGACCGCGCAATTGGGGTTGGCTGCGCTGGCCTGCTGCAGGGTATTGACGATATCGATGAACCCTGCGGCATCGTTGAGAAATCGCTTTTGCCCGTCGAGCGCCGGCGCGGCGCCGAAACCGCCGTAACGGTAAAGCACCGGCAGCGCGGTAAAGCCGAGGCCGACGTCGCGCGCCGCGCCCATGCATTGCAGGCTCATCTCGGCGCGGTTCTGGTAAGCGCCACCGTCGATAGCGTGATGCAGGTACTGGAATTCGCCGACGCAGCCATAGCCGGCCTTGAGCATTTCGACGTAAAGCTGCGCCGCGATGTGATAGAGGTGTTGCGGCTGGATTCGCTCCAGATAGTGGTACATGACCTTACGCCAGGTCCAGAAGCTGTCGGCGGCCGCGCTGGCGCGTTCGCCGAGGCCCGCCATCGCGCGCTGATGCGCGTGCGAATGCACGTTCGGCATCGCCGGGATCAGCAGCTCCACACGTTCCCCCGCTACATGGGCCGTGTCCGTTGTGATGCTTTCGATATTGCCGTTGTCGTCGATGGTGATTTCGACCGAGTCGCCCCAGCCGCTGGCCAGCAGAGCGGAGGCGGCCCAGATTTTAGTGGTCATACCCGGTTACCGTTGATCCGTGTTGCGTTTGTTGTGGAAACAGCGTAACATACTTGTATATACAAGTATAGTGCACAGCCGGATATAATGTCTCAAACTCTTTTCATCAATGCAACCCTGGCCTCGATGCGGGGCGACAGTGGCTACGGGTTGCAACAGCAGGCCGCGCTGCTGATAGACGGCGATCGCATAGCGTGGGTTGGGGACATGACGGCACGGCCGAGGGATGACGGCATCGAAATCATCGACTGCGAGCAGCGCCTGTTGACCCCGGGACTGATCGATTGCCATACCCACCTGGTTTACGGCGGCGACCGCGCCGACGAGTTCGAAATGCGCCTCGAAGGAGCGAGTTACGCCGATATCGCGGCGCGCGGCGGCGGCATTCTTGCCACCGTCAATGCAACCCGGCAGGCGAGCGCAGAGGCGCTGTTTGCCGAGACGCTGCCGCGCGTACAGGCGTTGTTGAACGAGGGTGTTACCACGCTCGAAATCAAATCGGGTTACGGGCTCGAAAGCGAAACCGAAATCAAGATGCTGCGGGTCGCGGCCAGGATCGAGCGCGAGCTTGGCGTCCGGATCCAGAAGACGTTTCTCGGCGCGCACGCGCTGCCGCCGGAATACGAGGGACGCGCCGATGCCTATATCGACCTGGTATGCGACGAAATGCTGCCGCGGGCGCAGCGCGAGGGTCTCGTCGACGCGGTCGACGTGTTCATCGAATCGATTGCGTTCAACCTCGAGCAGGGCGAAAGAGTCCTCGCCCGTGCGCAGGACCTGGGATTGCCGGTCAAGGCCCACGTCGAGCAGCTCAGCGACCTCGGCGGCGCCGTGATGGCGGCCGCGCGCGGCGCGCTGTCGGTAGATCACCTCGAGTACCTGGCGGCCGACGATGTCGCTCATCTGGCAAACAACGGCACGGTCGCGGTGTTGCTGCCGGGTGCGTTCTACGTGCTGCGCGAAACGCGGCTGCCGCCGATCGCGGCGCTGCGCGAGCAGCGCGTTGCGATGGCGCTCGCGACCGACGCCAACCCGGGGAGCTCGCCACTACACTCGTTACTGTTGATCATGAACATGGCCTGCACGCTGTTTCGCATGACCCCGTCCGAAGCGCTGCGCGGCGTGACCGTCAACGCGGCCAGGGCGCTCGGCATGGAGACGCAAATCGGCACGCTGGAAACCGGTAAAAAAGCGGATATCGTCGTCTGGAACCTGCAGCGGCCGGCGATGCTGAGCTATCGCGTCGGGGTCAACCCGTGCAGGGCCGTGATGCGGGCCGGCCGCTGGCGGTCATGATGACCGGGAACAGAACAACATGAGCGCAATCCTCGACAGCTTCGATGACGTCAGCAAGGCGGCGCCCGAGCCGATATACCAGCAGATCAAGCGTATCATCCAGCAGCGCATCGCCAGCGGCGAATGGCTCCCGGGGCAGAAGCTGCCGTCCGAAAACGAACTGGTCGGCGCGCTCGACGTCAGCCGCATGACGATCAACCGCGCGCTGCGCGAACTGACGCAGCAGGGCCTGATCAAGCGCGTCCACGGGCTAGGTTCGTTCGTCGCCGAAACGCCGCACCATGCCAGCCTGATCGAACTGCAGGATATCGCGCTCGAAATCGAGCAGGGCGGCAGGCGCCACGGTTCGAAGATACTGCAGCTTGCAGCGCTAGCGGCGCCGGCTGAAATCGCGGCGCAAATGGGCCTGGCCGCAGCCGGCCAGGTATACCTGCTGCGCGCCGTCCATTACCAGGACGAGTTGCCGATCCAGCTCGAGACGC
>JAOTUD010000093.1 GCA_029864065.1 Gammaproteobacteria bacterium
AAAAAATTCCGGGATCGTCTCCCCTGCCCGGTTCGCGCGCCGCTGCGCGCGATGAAAGCCGGCGCGGGCGCTAGTCGCGAAAGTTGTTGAACTGCAGCGGGATCCCCAGCCCCGCCTCGCGCAGCATTTGCATAACCTGCTGCAGGTCATCCCGTTTCTTGCCGGTGACCCTGAGTTGTTCGCCCTGGATCGCGGCCTGGACCTTGAGCTTGCTGTCCTTGATCAGCTTCACCATTTTGCGCGCCACGTCCTTGTCGAGGCCCTCCCTGACGGTGACCGGTTGGCGCGCGCGCTTGTTCATTTCGACGATTTCGCCAAGGTCGAGACAGTCGACATCGATGCCGCGCTTCGACATTTTTTCCTTCAGTATCGGCAGCATCTGTTTTACCTGGAACTCCGATTCGGCCTCGAGGGTCAACGCGTTACCGGAATGCGCGATGCTGGCATTCGAGCCCTTGAAATCGTAACGGGTGCCGATTTCGCGATTGGCCTGGTCGAGCGCGTTGGTCAATTCATGGTGGTCAACTTCGGAAACAACATCGAATGAAGGCATGGCATTCTTCCTGATCAGGGCCTGATCGTCAAAGTGTTGAAATCGTCGCTGAAATTATAATCGGGAATGCCAAGATTCTGAAACTCGCCGTCACCCCGCAAGGCCCTGCCGGCAAAATCGTAGCGAGCCCTGCCGCAGATTTCCACGAGTTCGAAGCCGTCGACCCGCAGCGGGCAACCGAGGTCGGTGCCGATGGCGTAACTTACGAATAGCTCGGGATGCCTGGAGCGCAACGCATTTTCGGCAAACCCGGGCTGCCGGCTGCGTCGCGAATCCGGGTCCTGCAGGTTTGCCGTCGCCTGCTCGAGCCCGGCGATTAACGCCGGGGAACGCCTGATGACGAGGATGGACAGGTTATCCTGGCGCAGGACCCTGGCCTGGTCCACGACCAGGTCGCGCAGCCTGAACTGGTATGAGCTCTGCACCTGCGGCGGGCGAACGTCGATCGCGAAATCGAACAGCACGTAGAAAACTGCGGCAGCTATCGCCAGACCAAAATATTTGGCCAGGCTTTTCAGCCGGCCTCGTGCACGGTCACTCGTCAAATGACTTCCAGACATACCTTGCCGCAGCAATCCCCGCTAAGTGGCCGCCGACAGGCAAGCTCAGAACATGATTGAAAAACGGATGATTCGCTGATGTCACCGCCGTGCACGACCAGAAGCCGCTTCGCAATTGCGAGCCATGCGGATTTGTGAACGGCTTTCGTATCATAAGATGATCCTCGGTATTTTGATGCAGCAGCGCAAGCCCCGGGCAAGAGATTTTTTGATTCTCTGCCCGAAAATATTCAATCTTTTTCGGCGTATTCAAATTCAGGCTAGAAATTCTACCGGTTGTAAATTTGGCGGGTGAATCATTAAAGTACAACTTCTTCGACGGACTGCTCGTTGCAGTAGCGGCCCAGGCAGCTGAACAGGTCCTCCCCCCTGCCCCTGCAAGCGCCATTGCCCACTGTCGTCGTCATAGTCAACATGAAAGCCCCCACAAAACGGCAACAACTCCGCGTCATAGTTTTTGGTCAGATCAAAAACTTTTCGAGTTTTTGATCTGACCAAAAATTGTTCGTCGAGAATTACTCGAGGATCACGGCTTCCCCGGACTGCTCGCTGCAATAGCGGCCCAGGCAGCCGAACAGGTCTTCCCCCTGCCCCTGCAACCGCCAGCGCCCGCTGTCGTCGTCGTAATCGAAATGGAAGCCGCCCGAGCGGGCCGCCACCCAGATCTGCGCCAGCGGGGCCTGCTTGTTGATAATGATCTGGCTGCCGTTGGCGAACTCGAGCGTCAGAATCCCGCCCGCCGAATCGTAGTCGATATCGACACCACAGGCGTCGATCGCCTCCTCGATAGCGACCATCGTTTCCTCGGCCAGCCGGTCGAAATCAGATTCATTCATCGTCGCTTGCCTCGAAATCGAGCGACAGCGAATTGATACAGTAACGCTTGCCGGTGCTGTCCCGCGGGCCATCGTCGAAGACGTGGCCGAGATGGCAGCCGCAGCGGTCGCAGATGACCTCTACGCGGCGCATGCCGAGGCTATTGTCCTCTTCGAGACGCACGGCCTGCTCCGAGGCAGGCCTGTCGAAGGAAGGCCAGCCGGACCCGGAATCGTATTTATGACTCGAGTCGAACAACGCTTCGCCGCAGCACTTGCAAAGATAACTGCCGGAACGGTGGTTGTGATAGTACTCGCCGGTGAAAGGCGGCTCGGTGCCCTTTTCCCGGCATACCCGGTACTCTTCGGCGCTCAGTTTGGCGCGCCACTGTTCGTCATTGCTCATTATCGTCTCCCATGGATTCCAGGTACATTTCCTTGCCGTCGACGAGGTAGATCCAGCCCCGCGCGATGCGGTAGATAAGCCAGATCGTCACCACGCCAAGCACCACGTAACCAATCACGATCGGAGTGGTCAGCACGCCCAGCGCCGTCCATAGCAAGCCGTACCAGAAGGTGGCCTTTTGCCATCTGAAATGCGATTCCAGCCAGCTGCCGCGCACGTCGTCGTCCTTGATGTAATTGATGATGACGCCAATGATCGAGGTAATCAGCAGGACGAACGAAATGGCCTGCAGAATATACACCGAGTAGGTATATTTCTTTAGTTCCGCCTGCTGTTCCTCGTCGAAAATCACGACGCACCGCCCACCAGTTCCTCGAATGCCGCCTGGTCGAGAATCTCGATGCCGAGCGCTTCAGCCTTGCTGGCCTTGGAGCCCGGTTTCTCGCCGGCGATGACGGCGCTGGTCTTCGCCGATACGCTGCCGCTGACCCTGGCGCCGCGTGCCTTGAGCAGTTTCGCCGCCTGGTCGCGGCTGTAACCGTCCAGCGTGCCGGTGATCACGTAGGTCTTGCCGGCCAGGGTTTGCGCCGCTCGCGACGCCTCGATCGCCGGCCAGTGAATCCCGGCGGCAATCAGCCTGGCGACGATATCGCGGTTGCTTTGCTGGTCGAAAAAATGCCTGACGTTTTCCGCCACGACAGGGCCGACGTCTTCGACCTGCTGCAGCGTTTCGATATCGGCATCCATCACCTGGTCCAGGTTTCCAAAATGGCCGGCAAGCGCCTCGGCGGTCGATTCGCCGACCTCGCGCACGCCCAGCGCATAAATAAACCGCGCCAGCGTGGTCAGCTTGCTCTTTTCCAGCGCGTCCAGCAGGTTGCGCGCGGATTTCTCCGCCATGCGTTCCAGCCCCGCTACCTGCTCCAGCGCCAAACCGTAGAGATCGGCCACCGAGCCGATTATCTCCTGCTCCACCATCTGTTCGACCAGCTTGTCGCCGAGACCCTCTATGTCCATGGCCTTGCGCGACGCGAAATGTCTAATCCCCTCCTTGCGTTGCGCCCTGCAGATCAGGCCGCCGGTGCAGCGGTAAGCCGCCTGCCCGGGTTGCTGAAAGACTTCGGAATCGCATACCGGGCAGCGCGCCGGCATCCGCGGCAGCGCGAGTTTGCCTTTGCGCCGGTCGATCACCGGCGCGACGATTTCGGGAATCACGTCCCCGGCACGGCGCACGATGACGACATCGCCGATGCGGATATCCTTGCGCAGGATCTCGTCCATGTTATGCAGCGTCGCGTTGCTGACCATGACGCCTCCGACCGCAACCGGTTCCAGCCTGGCCACCGGCGTCAGCGCGCCGGTTCTGCCGACCTGGAAGTCGACATCGAGCAGCCGCGTCATGACTTCCTGCGCCGGAAACTTGTAGGCGATCGCCCAGCGCGGCGCGCGCGCAACGAAACCGGCCTGGCGCTGCAAACGGCTATCGTCGAGCTTGAACACGACGCCGTCGATATCGAAGCCGAGGCTGGCGCGCATTTCAAGAATGTGCCGGTAGTATTCGAGGCAGGCGTCGATCGAGCCGAGCAATTCTATGTGCCGGCTGATCGGCAAGCCGATATCGCGCAGGTACTGCATCTGCCGGTACTGGCTTTGCGGCAGGTCACCCCCCTGGTGCAGCCCGATACCATAGCTGCAAAAGGTCAACGGCCGGCTCGCGGTAATGCGGGAATCGAGCAGGCGCAGGCTGCCAGCGGCGGCGTTGCGCGGGTTCGCGAACACCTTGCCGCCGCTTTCCTGCTGGCTGCGGTTCAGCTCCCTGAATCCGTCGAGCTCCATGTATACCTCGCCGCGCACCTCGATACGCACGGGCAGCCTGTCGCCGCGCAGCCGCAGCGGAATCGAGGCCAGGGTGCGCGCGTTCGCGGTGATATTTTCGCCGCTGCGGCCGTCGCCCCGGGTTGCCGCGCGCACCAGTTCGCCTTGTTCGTAGAGCAGGCTGATGGCGAGGCCGTCGAGCTTGGGTTCCGCGCAGTAAGCGAGGGCCGCCTCGTGATCGAGTTTTTCGCGCAGGCGCCGGTCGAAGGCGAGCATCTCTTCCTCTGCGAAGGCATTGTCCAGCGACAGCATTGCGACTTCGTGCGCGACGGTTTCGAAATGACTGGCCGGTGCGGAACCGACGCGCTGCGTCGGCGAGTCCGCGCTTGCCAGCTCCGGGTACTCGGCTTCGAGTTCCTGCAGGCGACGAAACAGGCGATCGTAGGCCTGGTCGGTGATGGTCGGCGCATCGAGCACGTAGTATCGGTAATTGTGCTCGGCTATCTCCTGCCTCAGTCCTGCAGCCTCGGCGCGACACGATTTGGGTACCGGCATGTCTACGTCAACCCCGATTTTCAGGCCAGCTTTTCACGTGTTGCGGTAACGTCGCTGATCGTCAGTAATTCCTGGTCGGGCTTGTAAACCTTGACGTTCAACATGCGCACCAGCTCGTCGACTTTTTTCAACATCGCCTCGTACCCGAAGCGCGGGTTCTCGCTCAGGTCGAGATCGATAAAGCAGTTGAGTCCGAGGGTGTTGAAATCGAGGTTTTCGATTTCGGAAAAGTCGCCGGGCGCGCTGAGGCTCGCCACCTGGAAAGCGATCTGGCCCTCCTCGCGGTACTCGAGGCAGCCCTCGGCGTTCAGCACCAGCCCCGTTTGCTGCACGGCATTGCTGGCTTCCTCGCCGGTAATCAGGCGAAAATCGCCGTGGCGCAGATGGTAGCTGATGAGCCGCTCCTCGTCCTTGCCGACGAGCGCCGCCGGCACGAATATCTCGGGATCAGGCAAGGCGTAGGGGGTTTTCTGTGCCTCCTTCGCGGGATTGATCTGGATATCGTCGAGGCTTTCCTCGGCCTCGTTATCACGCAGAATATTGTTCAGGTTGTTGAGCTCGAAGCGCAGCTGCTCGTCCTCGATAAAAGCCGAATCGACCTCTTCGCGGGTAAAGGTTTCCAGCGCGTTGCGCTTGCGCAGGCGCGCCTGGTGTTGACCGAAAACATAAATTGCGACCGCGAGTATCACCGCGATGATGACGAGAACCCATCTGAAGGTAGTCGCATCCATTACTTTACCCCGGCCAGCACCACCGCTTCGCCGACGTCTACCGACACCAGGCGCGACACGCCTGGTTCGTGCATCGTGACACCATTGAGACTTTGCGCGGTTTCCATCGTGATCTTGTTATGCGTGATCATGATGAACTGCACCTGCTGCGACATTTCCGAAACCATCGCACAAAAGCGCCCCACGTTGGCGTCATCGAGCGGCGCGTCGACTTCGTCGAGCATGCAGAACGGCGATGGATTGAGTTCGAAAATCGCAAATATCAGCGCGACCGCGGTCAGCGCCTTTTCGCCCCCCGACAGCAGTTGCAGACTGGTGACGCGCTTACCCGGCGGGCGCGCCATGATTTGCACCCCGGTGTTCAGCAAGTCGTTTTCCGTCATTTCGAGGTGCGCTTCGCCGCCGCCGAACAGCTTGGGAAAGCGCTCGCCGAGCCGGCTGTCGACCTGTTCGAAAATATCCTTGAAGCGGCCCCGGGTCTCGCGATCGATCTTCCTGATGGCTTCCTCCAGCGTGTCCAGCGCGGTAACGAGATCCTGGTGCTGGGCGTCCAGGTACTGCTTGCGTTCGGCCTGCTCCTGGTATTCGTCGATCGCCGCCAGGTTGATCGGGCCGAGGCGTTCGATACGATTGTTCAGCTTGTCCAGGCGCCTGCTCCATTCGTCGAGATCGGCCTCGGGATCGAGGTCCTGCATTAATGCATCGATATCCTGACCTGATTTACGCAATTGCTCCTCGATCGTGTTGCCGCGTATTTTCGCCTCCTGCAGCAGCATACGCTCCCGTTCCAGGTCGTTGCGCATTTCATCGACTTGCTGCTGCCGGTTGTTGCGTTCGTTTTCGAGTTCGCGCTGGCGATTGTCGAGTTCGCTAACCGCCTTTTGCGATTGACCCAGCTCCTGTTCATTCTGGTTGCGCAACTGCAGCAATTCCTGCAACGCTGCTGCCAGCGCTTCGATGGGATCGTCGGCGCCGTTTATCGCGGCGTCGAGTTCGCCGGCTCGTTTGCCGAATTGCTCGCTTTGCTGTTTGACACGCTCGATATTCGATTGCGTGGCGCGTCGCTCCGACTCCAGCGCCTGTTGCCTGATTTGTTGCCGGTGAGCGCTCTCCTGTGCCTGCTGCAGGGTCTCGCGACTTTCGCTCAACTGCTGCTGCAGCTGCGTTTTCTGCTGCAGCAACCCGGATTCGAGTTCGGACATTTGCGCGATCTGCTCGAGAAAATCGTTTCTCTTGGCGCTGTTGGACTGCAACTCGGTGGCGTGTCCCGCCTTGAGATCATCCAGTTCAGTCAGTTCGATCTGCAATTGCCGGCGTCGGTTTTGCACCTGTTCCGCCTGGCTTTGCCGGGCGCCGAGCTGCTGGCGCTGCTCCGATAGCCGGTGCTGCAATTCGGCCAGCGCCTGCTGATCCCGGTCCCATTCCTGCTCCAGGCCCTGCAACCGCTGACGATCGCCGTCGTAGCGTGATTTCAACGCCATCGCCGCCTGCGTAATTTCGCCGAGGCGCGCCTGGATCTGCTCGATTTCCTGCGCTCGCGCGAGCATCCCGGCGTGCTGGTCTTCGTCGCCCAGCTGCAGGATCCAGTTGCCGCCCGCCCACAGTCCCTGCGGCGTCACCAGGCTCTCCCCTGCCTTGAGCTGTGGTCTCTTTGCGCGCAGGTCCGGCAAGTCCTGGCACAGGTAAATCCCGTCGAGAATCGCCGAAAGGTCGATTTCGCAATCGATATAATCGCTTAGCCTGGGCCAGTTGCGTTGCGGAGCCTCCGATGGCACCGGATCGCAATCGAAAATGGCAACATTGTGATTGGGCACGAAGGCGTCGGGGATCGATTCGCCGGGCCTGACGCAATAGGCGCCGAGAAAGGACGCCAGTACGACCTCGATTGCCTTGTCGATCTTGCCCTTGACCCGGATCAACCCGGTCAGGCGCCGGGCCGAATCGATCTGGTTGCGATCGAGCCAGCTCCTGACTTCGTCGCTGGTCTCGGCGAGTACATTTTGCTGCAGGGCTTGCAGCGAACTCAGGCGTCCGCGCAGGGTCTGCACCTGGCCGCGCAGCTCGTCGAGTTGACTCGACGCCTGTTCGCAACTGCCGCGCAACTGCTGGATTGCATCGGCCCGTCGCTGCGCATCGCCCATGGTAGCCGCGTATTCCTCGGCGCTGGCCTCGACCTGGCTCTCGAGTTGCTTTAATTCCTGTACCGCGACGGTCGCGTCGAGACCGTCCAGCTCCTGCTGCAGCCGCGCGCGTTGCTGGTCTGTGTGCTGCACCTGGCGCTCGATGTGCTCGATGCCCCGATTCTCGATCTGGGCCGCCTCATGTATGCTGTGGAACTCACGCCGGAACTGATCCCACAGCTCCTGCCATTCCTGCATTTTTACCTCGGCCGCGGACAGCGCTTCCTGCTGCTGGCGCAGTCTTGCGCTGCTGGTTTCGATCCCGGGAGCGACCTCGTCCTGCTGTTGTTGCAGCGCTTCGAGCTTCGCCTCGTCGGTCGCCAGCATCTGCTGCGCCTCCGCGAGCGATTGCCTGAGCCCGGCCACCTCCTGACGGTTCAACTGGCGCAGGTTTTTCTGGTATTCGATTTCCTGCTCCTTGCTCGAGATTTCCGAGCCGAGCTTATAGAACCGCCCCTGAACCTGGTTGTGTTGCTCGCTTGCGGCGGCAAGTTCCTGCCTGCCCTGCTCGATTTCGCGTTCGGTCTGGCGCAACCCGGCGATGCGCTCTTCCATGG
>JAOTUD010000702.1 GCA_029864065.1 Gammaproteobacteria bacterium
GGTCAGGTGGCCGAGCTGCAGCGCCATCGCGTCCAGCGGATGTTCGATCAGCACCTGGTCCCAGGTAAGGCTGGCCTGGTCCCACTGGCCTTCCATCCACTGCCTCGCCGCGAGCGTAAGCAGGCGCTCGCGCGCGTTGGCCTTGCCGGCGAGCGCCTCCGCCTGCTCAATGTGTTGCCGAATCATCGGCAGGTACTGACGCTCGGTCATCATCATCAGCGCGCTGGCGAAGAAGACGTGTCCAAGCACGAACTCCGGATCTGTTTCGAGAGTTGTCGCCAGGGTTTCGGTGGGATCGCCGAAATAACTGTGGAACTGCAGTAGCGCGGTTTCGTAGTCGTCTAGCGATTGCGGCGCGCAGGCAGAGACCGGAACGCCGCGAGCGTCGTAATTTGAACCTTTCGCCTGTGTCATTGATCTACCCTTTTAATGTTGTATACCGATGCGCGTCGGCTCTCGGTTCAAAGTGTTTGATTTAGCGCCTTTTTATTTTGGCTGTCAATGTGGCGTGATTTGCCCGAAAATGCCGTCCATGGAAACCCTGATCGCAATCGAAAATTTTATCATTGGACACGAGGCCGCGCTGCGCCTGGCTTTTTTTGGCTCGATTTTTTGCACCGTCATGATCTGGGAAATGATTGCGCCGCGTCGACCGAGGATAGTGGCCAGGTCGGTACGCTGGGTCAGCAACCTCGGGTTACTGGCGGTGAACAGCGTCGTTTTGCGATTGCTGTTCCCGGCCGCGGCGGTCGGAATCGCCTACTCGGTGGCTGCAAAAGAATGGGGTTTGTTCAACCTGGTAGCGCTGCCAGCCTGGTTCGAAATTAGCGCCGCGGTGCTGCTGCTCGACCTGGCGATTTACCTGCAGCACCTGCTGATGCACCGCGTGCCGATCCTGTGGCGCCTGCACCGGGTTCACCACGCGGACCTCGATTTCGACCTGACCACCGGTTCGCGCTTTCACACCATCGAAATCATTGTTTCGATGCTGATCAAGGGGCTGGTGATTCTGCTGTTGGGACCGGCAATACTCGCGGTGATCATTTTCGAGATACTGCTGAACGGGATGGCGTTATTCAACCACGCCAACGCCAGCTTGCCGCCGGCGCTGGACCGGATCGTTCGCACCCTGCTGGTAACCCCGGATATGCATCGCGTGCATCATTCGATTCTGCGGCGCGAGACCAACAGCAACTATGGCTTCAACCTGTCGCTCTGGGACCGGTTTTTTGCAACCTATATCGATCAACCCGAAAAGGGTCATGACGCCATGACAATCGGCATACCGGAATTCCGCGATGCGCGGCAGGTCGACAGGCTGCCCGGCATGCTGGCTTTGCCCTTCGCGAAAAACTCGTGAACGAACCGCTCGCCATCGATCATCACAAGGCATTGCTGGTGCCGCAGGGTGAATTCGAGTTGCAGCGAAATCCCCGCGACGAGACACTGCAGGCCTGGGATGCGGCCGACGAATTTCTGTTAAGTTATATCCATGACATCCAGGTGTTATCGCGCCACGGCCGGGCGCTGATATTGAACGACGCCTTCGGTGCGCTCGCGGTGGCGCTGGCCGACCACCCGGTTTACTCGTGGAGCGACTCGTTCCTGGCGCAGCAGGCCCTGCGCGCTAACCTGTTGGCCAACGGTTACCCGGCCGACCAGGTCAAAACCAATTCAGGCATAGATCTTCCGGGCGTGGCGGTGGACTGCGTGCTGATAAAGATTCCGAAGATGCTGTCGCTGCTCGAGCATCAGCTGTACGCGCTGCGCGAGGTATTGCATCGCGACACCCGTATCATCGCGGGCGGAATGGCGCGCAATATCCACAGCTCGACGCTGGAGCTGTTCGAGCGCATCCTGGGACCGACCACGACAACCCGTGCGCGCAAGAAGAGCCGTCTCATCATGGTCGAGCGCGATCATTCTATTAATCAGGGACAGAGTCATTACCCGCAGAGTTACGAACTCGAGGTCGATCGCGTATACCGAATCATCAACCATGCGAGCCTGTTCAGCCGGGATCGGCTCGATCGCGGCACCCGGCTGCTGATCGAGAACATGCCGGTGGCGGATCGATTC
>JAOTUD010000703.1 GCA_029864065.1 Gammaproteobacteria bacterium
AGCACGCGGAAACCCTTATGCCTATCACCCATCGAAATGGGGATGCTCCAACTTACCTGGGGATGATGGCTTATCTCGATATAACTTGACCATTCAATGTTTTTTGTTGGACTGCCGATGCCAAAAACCGAATACAGTAACAAATGGACCGGTCCGCTGCCGAGGTTCAAGGGCGTTGCTTCAAACCTGGTAGACGATTTCGCCGTCGATGATGGTGTGGGTTACGCTGCCGCGGAAATCCCAGCCCTCGAAGGCAGTGTTTTTACCCTTGGAAACGAAATTGTCCGATTTGCAGATCCAGTGCGATTCGGGATCGACGATGACCAGGTCGGCGATTTCGCCGAGCGCTATTTTACCGCCGGGCAGCGACAGGATGGCGGCGGGGTTGAGCGAAAGCTTGGCGATCATTTCGGCGAGCGGCAGCAGCTCCTCGTCGACCAGCCGCAGCGCCAGCGCCAGCAGCGTGTCGAGCCCGCTGATGCCGGGCTCGGCCGACGGGAAAGGTTTCAGCTTGGCGTCCACCTCGTGCGGCTGGTGGTCCGAGCACAGGCAGTCGATGGTGCCGTCGGCGACGCCCGCGCGCAGCGCATCTCGGTCGCGCTGGCTGCGCAGCGGCGGAATCGTGAACATGTTGCTGTCGAATTCGCCGATGTCGTGGTCGGTCAGGAACAGCTGGTGGATCGCGCAATCGGCGCTGACCGGCAAACCCTTGGCCTTGGCGCCGCGCAGCATGTCGACCGAGCGCGCGCAGGACAACTGCCCGAAATGCGTGCGTGCCCCGGTCTGCTCGACCAGCTCGATGTCTTTCGCGAGCGCCGCGGTCTCTGCCGCCACCGGTATTGCCGGCAGTCCCAGCCGGGTCGCGATGGCGCCCTCGTGCGCGCAGCCGTTGCCGAGCAGGTCGTGATCCAGCGGTTGAATGATGACCAGGGAGGTCTGACCGGCGGCGTAATCCATGGCGCGGCGCTGCACCAGGTTGCTGGCCAGCCGGTGCCTGGCGTTGCTGAACGCGATGCAGCCGTTGTCGCGCAGGCTCGCCATGTTGCTGAGTTGCTCGCCGGCGAGTCCGCGCGTCAGCGCGCCGATCGGGTAAACATGCGCCTTGTGGCCGAACATTTCGTTGCGGTGATGGATCAGCTCGACCGTGGCGGAATTATCGATCGGCGGCTGCGTGTCGGGCGGGACGCACAGCGTGGTGATGCCGTTTCGGATCGCGGCCAGGGTTTCGCTTTCGATATTGGCCTTCTCCGGTTGTCCCGGGTCGCGCAGGCGCGCCTGGCAGTCGATCAGCCCGGGCATGACCCAGCGGCCTCTGACGTCGATTTCCTGCGCCGCCGCGAAGCCCGACGGTGCCGAGCCGATGCCGACGATCTTGCCGTCCTGCAGGTACAGGTCTGCCTCGCGCACCCTGGCCTCGGCCGGGTCCACGATCAGCCCGTTGCGGATGCGCAGGCTCACGACTCGTCCCCGGGTTGCAACCCGGACTGGCCGACGATCATCGACATTACCGCCATGCGCACCGAAATGCCGAAGCTGACCTGCTGCAGGATTACCGATTGCGTGCCGTCCATGACGCTGGATTCGATTTCGACGCCGCGGTTGGCGGGGCCCGGGTGCATCACGATCGCATCGGGTTTGGCAAGGCGCAGCCGCTCCTGCGACAGTCCAAACTTGCGGAAGTATTCTTTTTCGCTGGGCAGCAGGGCGCCCTGCATGCGCTCTTTTTGCAGGCGCAGCATGATGACGACGTCGACGTCCCGGAGCCCTAATTCGAGATCCTCGTAGACTTTCACCCCGAGCGATTCGGCCTCGACCGGCATCAGCGTGCGCGGCGCGATGACGCGGACCTCGGCGGTATTGAGCAGGTTCAGCGCGTGAATCTGCGAGCGTGCGACGCGCGAATGCAGGATGTCGCCGACGATCGCGACGCGCAGGCTGCCGAAGTCCCGTTTGTAATGGCGGATCGTGTACATATCGAGCATCGCCTGGGTCGGGTGTTCGTGCTGGCCGTCACCGGCGTTGAGCACCGCTACGCCCGGGCGCACGTGCTGCGCAAAGAAATGAGCGCTGCCGCTG
>JAOTUD010000704.1 GCA_029864065.1 Gammaproteobacteria bacterium
AGTTGGAAATCTCGCCTTCCACCCAGAGCGTGCCGAGGCGCTGGCTCAGCATTTGCTTGACTTCGAAATTAAGCGCCGAAACCGTCCAGATTGCCTCGGCGCCTGGCTGTACAGGCGGCATGCGCTTGGATCACAGTGAAAAACTGCGGCCATTCTAACCCATGCCGCGTTTCGAACCACAGTTTCCGACAATCTCACTTACGCTGGCGCGTGCATTAATTTATAATCGCGCTTTGCAACAGAACCGCCGGAGCCACGATGCGTATCAGCCAGGAAGCCCTCACTTTCGACGATGTACTACTGGTGCCGGCGAGATCGGAAGTCCTGCCCAACGAGACGCAGCTCAGGACCCGGCTGACGCGCAATATCGATCTCAATATCCCGCTAATATCCGCCGCGATGGACACGGTTACCGAAGCCAGGCTGGCGATCGCGATCGCGCAGGAAGGCGGCCTCGGTATCGTGCACAAGAACCTGACGGTCGAAGAGCAGGCGGAGCAGGTCGCCAAGGTCAAGAAGCACGAGAGCGGCGTGATCAAGGACCCGATCACGATTTCGTCCGATACGCTGGTCAGGGACGTCATCGCCCTGACCGAGCAGCGCAGGATTTCGGGCCTGCCCGTTATCGATAGCAAGGGCCTGGTCGGCATCGTCACCAAGCGCGACCTGCGCTTCGAAAAAAACCTCGACCAGCCGGTATCGTCGATCATGACCCCGCGTGAAAACCTGGTAACCGTGGGCGAGGGCGCCGAGAAGGACGAAGTGATCGACCTGCTGCATCGGCACCGGCTCGAACGCGTGCTGGTCGTCAACGAGGCGGGCGATCTGAAGGGCATGATTACGGTCAAGGACATCACCAAGTCGACCGATTTCCCGCGCGCCTGCAAGGACGAATACGACCGCCTGCGCGTCGGCGCCGCGGTCGGCACCGGCGACGACACCGAGGCGCGGGTGCGCGCTCTGGTCGAGGCCGAGGTCGACGTCATCGTCGTCGATACCGCGCACGGACATTCGCGCGGCGTGCTCGAACGCGTCGCCTGGGTCAAGCGCAATTTTCCGGATATCCAGGTCATCGGCGGCAATATTGCCACCGGCGCCGCCGCGCGCGACCTCGTCGATGCCGGTGCCGACGCGGTCAAGGTTGGCATCGGTCCGGGTTCGATTTGCACCACGCGCATCGTCGCGGGGGTCGGCGTGCCGCAGATTTCGGCGATCAGCAACGTCGCTGAGGCGCTCAGGGATACCGATGTAATGCTGATTGCCGATGGCGGCATTCGATTCTCGGGCGATATTGCCAAGGCGCTCGTCGCCGGCGCGCACGCGGTGATGATCGGCAGCATGTTTGCCGGCACCGAGGAAGCGCCCGGTGAAGTCGAACTGTTCCAGGGCCGGTCCTACAAATCCTATCGCGGCATGGGTTCGATCGCGGCGATGCAGAAGGGTTCCAGCGACCGCTATTTCCAGGCCGACAGCGCCGACGAAAAACTGGTGCCGGAGGGTGTCGAGGGCCGGGTGCCGTTCAAGGGTCCGCTGACCAACACCATTTACCAGCTGCTCGGCGGGGTACGCTCCAGCATGGGCTACGTCGGCTGCGCGACCATCGACGAAATGAGAACCCGGCCCGAATTCGTCAAGGTGACCAGCGCCGGCATGCGCGAGTCGCACGTGCATGACGTGACGATTACCAAGGAAACGCCGAATTACCAGGTCTGAGCGGGATGGTGTTCGTTTCTCCTGGTCATACCCGCGCAAGCGGGTATCTTGAGCCGACTGGAAAACAGGATTTGCAAGATCCCCGCTTTCGCGGGGATGACTTTTTTGAGGCCTTAATCGAGTGACCGACCTACACGCCGATAGAATCCTGATCCTGGATTTCGGATCGCAGTACACGCAGTTGATCGCACGGCGCGTGCGCGAGGCCGGGGTCTACTGCGAGATTTATCCGTGGGATGCGGATTTCACGCATATCGAGGCGTTCGGCGCGCGCGGCTTCATCCTGTCGGGCGGCCCGGAATCGACGCTCACCAGCGACAGGCCCGAAGTGCCGCAGGCGTTGTTCGACCTCGGGCAGCCG
>JAOTUD010000094.1 GCA_029864065.1 Gammaproteobacteria bacterium
AGAACGAATACCCCGAGGGGCGTTTTACCAACACCTTTGTCGGTTACCAGGGGGAGGACGACGGCACCACGATAGAAATGACTTACAACTGGGACCAGCGAGAGCCATACGATATGGGCAACGCCTGGGGTCATTTCGCGCTCAAGGTGTCGGACGTTTACGCCACCGCGGAGTACTTGAAGTCCGAGGGCGTCGAGTTCGTGCGCGAGCCGGGCCCGATGAATGCCGGCACGCGCATCGTCGCCTTTTTCAAGGACCCGAACGGTTACGTCATCGAGCTGAACGAACCCCTTTCGAAAGGATAGCCAGGCGCCAGTTATTCGCCTGGGCGCGCCCCCTTGCAGACTTGTCTCCCGAATTCCCGATTCGTGATCCCCGCTTGATCCAGGATGCTGCCATGTGCGCCCTGCGCCTGATCCAGGATTACTCGGCGCTGATCCGGGATTCGCAGCAAATCACTTAAAACAGACGCTTAACTTTCAGGGATAGGGGTCTCTTTTCGACCCTTAAGAGTCATTCAGCAAAATGCAGTCACGACATCGGGCTCGATACCCGTATGAACAGCTGTCACATACCATTGGATATTAGAAAAGAGTCGTTTATTCTTCATCATACTCTGTGATTGGTAGGGTTATGGCAAATATTCGGGCACTGGAAGAGGGGAGGAACTCGTTTGCGAGGCGTGAATGGAGAAAGGCATTCGCCAGCTTGTCGAAGGCAGATAGTGATTCCCCTCTTGGAGCGTCGGACCTCGAGCAGCTAGGCAACGCTGCCTATCTCATTGGAAAGGACGATGAGGCAATCGCCACCTGGACTCGGGCCTACAACGCGCTCGTCGAGCAAGGCAAGTGCTTGCACGCCGCACGCCTCGGCTTCTGGTTGTGTTTGGGCCTGATGCTCGGTGGCAAGGGCGCGCAGAGCAGCGGCTGGCTATCGAAAACCCAGCGATTGATCAGTAGCAAGCAGGGGGAATGCGCGGAGCACGGGTTCATGCTGGTTGTCAGCGGGTTATTCGCGATGTTTGAGGGAGACTGCACTTGGTCCTGCTCTTCCTTTGAAAAAGCGACGTCTCTCGCACAGCGGTTTGGCGACGCCGAACTTCTGGCGGTAAGCATTCTCAGCCGTGGTCAGGCACTGATACAGATGCAGCGCGTCGACGAAGGTGTCGTGTTGCTCGACGAGGCCATGGTTGCCGTAACCTCGGGGCAGGTGTCGCCGATCATGGCGGGAATCATCTACTGTGCCGTGATTCTGACGTGCGAGCGCATCTATGATCTTCAACGAGCGCACGAGTGGACAGTCGCGCTGGACGAGTGGTGCGGGTCGCAGCCTGAGTTGGTCGCGTTCCGCGGTCAGTGCCTGGTGCACCGCTCCGAGCTGATGCAGTTTAGAGGAGACTGGCCCAAAGCCCTCGAAGAGGCGAAGCGAGCCTGTGATCTCCTATCCGGAAGATCCGAACAGTTAGCGGGTCGCGCGCTCTACCAAAAGGCGGAGCTGCATCGCTTATCGGGCGATCTCGAACGCGCTGACGAAGTCTATCGCGAAGCGGGCGCCAAGGGATTTGAACCCCAACCTGGAGTTTCGCTGCTGCGACTCGCACAGGGAGATGTGAAGGCGGCCACCGCATCGATTCGGCGCGTCGAGAATGAAGCGGGAAGTCAGCAGATGTCCTGGGAAGGCGTCCAGCGGATCAAAGTTCTTGGGCCTTTTGTCGAGATCATGCTGGCTACTGATGACCTTGAGCCAGCGCGTGCGGCCGCGGACGAACTGGCGAACATCGCCACGGCGATGGATACGCCGTTTCTCAAAGCGACTGCGGCGCAGATGATCGGGGCTGTTCTATTGGCGGGTGATAATCCCGAACAGGCACTGGTCCCTCTGCGCGAGGCTTGGACGCTGTGGCAAAAGCTCGAGGCTCCCTACGACTCCGCGCGGGTGCGTGTGCTTATTGGTCGTGCGTGTGAGAGACTCGGTGACGGGGATACGGCGAAGACGCATCTCAATGCCGCCGCTTCGGTATTCGAACGCTTAGGCGCGGCTCCCGAATTGGCCTGTCTACAGGCTAGCGACCAGCCTCACCGCGGACCGGCGGCGTTGCTTTCGGGTCGTGAACGGCAGGTGCTTGCTCTCGTTGCGTCAGGTAAGTCCAACCGTCAAATCGCTGCTGATCTCGGTATCAGCGAGCACACCGTCGCTCGACACATCAGTAATATATTCAACAAATTAGGCGTTATGTCGCGGACTGCCGCCAGCGCCTTCGCGTTTAAAAACGACCTTGTTTGAATCCAGCAATGGTCAATATTGACCATTGAAAAATCAATCGGCGTTGGTTAATTAGCACGATGCAGCGATTTTGGCGCCCTCCTACAATGGTATTCGATGCAAAGGCACCAATCCACGACTCAGGAGAACACATGACTCAAACGATATTTAACGCGGGCGATTACAACGGCAGCGGACCAGAAAACTACGAGAAGTACTTTGTCCCAGCTATCAGCGCGCCTTTGGCAGCCGACCTCATCGACGTAGCGTCTTTGCGCCCCGGTGAGCGCGTTCTTGATGTGGCCTGCGGGACCGGTGTCGTAACTCGGCTCGCAGCTACGCAAGTGGGCAAAGCAGGCTCTGTCGCAGGGCTGGATGTGAATCCCGGGATGCTCTCCGTCGCTCGTTCGGTGACACCGAGCGACGCAGCGATTGACTGGTACGAAACCAGCGCGGAGGCGATGCCGCTTCCAGACGACGCGTTCGATGTCGTGCTATGCCAGATGGGTTTGCAGTTCGTGCCCCACAAACTCCAGGCGCTCAAGGAAATTCGTCGGATTCTCCGGCCAGGTGGTCGCGTCGTCCTGAATTTTCCGGGGCCGACCCCCGAACTGTTTGCCGTCTTCGGAGATGCGCTTGCGCGGCACATTGATTCGAAGTGTGCCGAGTTTGTTAACGTGGTGTTTTCCATGCACAGTGGTGACGAACTCTGGGGTCTCATGACTGACGCGGGTTTCGAAGATGTCGAAGTCCATCAAACACAAAGGACGCTTCGTCTTCCAGAACCGGAGGACTTTCTTTGGCAATACATTCATAGCACCCCGCTTGCAGCGTTTGTTGGCAAGGCAACCGACGAGCAGCGTGCTGCTCTCGTTGATGACATCGGCGGGGTCTGGCAAAGGTTCGTGGTCGATGGGAGTCTGACCCTCGAGTTCGAATTGACCACCATTTGCGGCAAGTAGGTTAAGACCATGGACAACAAGTTATGATAATTGTGAGCGACCGTTCCTGGCCGAACTGAGAAGCTTGGCACCTGCGTTTCAGCGTCTCCTCCTTTAATCGGGCGTCACTGTCAAGCCCCCGTTTTACGGTTGCTATTCCAGGTTGTCGCTGCTATGGGTCACGCTCCTTTCCGCAGTCGGTTCAATCACCGCTGCACGCATGGAGCTGACGGCATGGAGAGCCTTGCTCTGGATCGCGCTTACCCGCGCAGGAGACGCTTACGGCTGCATCCAGACCTCGTCCACAACAGGGACATTTTCCTTTCAGTTCTACTGCTGCTTACGCTTTGGCTTCGGTAGAACCGTATCGGAAATCGGTGCCGTTTAACCACATCTGGCGCAGGATTACAGCCAGTTTACGGACCACCGCGACCGTCGCGCGCCGATGACCTTTCGTTTTCATTAATTGGATACCCCAGACTTTCGATGAACACCACTGCTCAGAACGAACCACGAGTGAGTGGGCCGCCATATACAGGGCGGATCTCACATCGGGATCGCCGGCCTTCGAGATTCGCCCCGGGTTATCCAGCTCCCCAGACTGAAATCGTCTGGGCGTTAAACCAAAATGTGCGGCAACGGTTCTCGAGCGTTTAAACCGCGTCGGGTCATCAACCGCGGACTTGAAGGTCAGCGCAGTAATGGCGCCCACCCCGGGTACTGTCATTAAACGCTGGCAGATCGGATCTTCCCGGACCTGGGTTTTGACCTGCTTGTCGAGCTTGAGATACGTTTGAAAAAGGGCCAGGCGCGCATCCAGCATGGGGATCAAGGTATCGACCATCCTGCCATCCGACTCGAGGGCCTGACGCACGACCGCGTCGTAAGCACCGTGATAGAGGGTTCCCGGTAAGCGGATACCCAGTAGCCGGATCAATCCACGGATTTCATTCTCGAGATCAACGCACTTCTTCAGGATCGTTTTACGGCTCGAGAGCAAGGCCCGAATGAGATGACTTTCCATACTTTTGACATGCACCCGGCTGTACCAGCCGGTACGCAGGATCTGGGCAATACCGCGGGCATCGTTTTTGTCGGTCCTGTTTCGCATCGCCGATAGTGCCGCGCTCACTTGTCGGGCTTCGAGGCAGATCACTTCGTAACCGGCTGCCTGCAGGCCATAGGTCAGATATTGAGTTAACGTGCCCGCCTCGAATCCAACGGAGTTGATACTCGGGCTAAATAGCTTCAGGCATTTATCGATCTCCTCGACTTCGGCCGGTACTTTCGCTTCGAACTGAATCGTCCCCTCATCATCGATAATGCAGATCGAAACGGAACGGAGCGATACATCGAGTGCGGTGTGGTAATTCA
Organism: Gammaproteobacteria bacterium; assembly: GCA_029864065.1. Lineage (GTDB taxonomy): Bacteria > Pseudomonadota > Gammaproteobacteria. The sequence goes on from JAOTUD010000094.1 coordinate 4,578, forward strand.
TGGCTTCCTCCCAGGTTTGTGCGTGTCATACGATTTTACTGAGAGCTTGACGATAGTCGTCAGCCCGATTACCTATGCTTACGAGAAAGTCGACCCACGGATTCATAACTTCAGCGGCAACCACCGGTCCGACTCGGCCTCTGAGTTCGTCATGCCGGCGCCTACGCGGCTTTAGGCCCCGTGGGTCCCGCTCGCACCGGCATTCATCCCAACACATTTTAAAAAGTATACCCGGGCTACGCCCGGCTGGTTATTGTGAAGCCTGAATAATGGATTTCGGCCGGGACCCACGGGGCCTAAAGCCGCGCAGGCTTTCGCCGGAATGACGAAAAATGGCCGAAAGCTGAAGTTGAAAAACGGGTTATAGGCACCCGGCCAGGGGGAATTTTTGGGTAGCGGGCAGGGCGGGGATGCCCGACAAAAACACGTGTGTGTCAGCAGGATTCGCATCACTTGGCCCGGGATGACGATGTCAGGCGTCATCCCGGGTGGGGCAGGGTCGACGAGCTAAAGCCGCTCGTCGAGGCACTTTTGGAGGATATCGAGACCCTCGTTCATCAGCTCCTCGCTGATATTCAATGCCGGCAGAAAGCGGACAACGTTGCCGCGCATGCCGCAGCTCAGCAGCGCCAGGCCGTTTTCGTAAGCGCTTCCCACGAGGGCCTTCGTCAGTTCCGTGTCGGGTTGGTCGGGATCGCCGTTTTGCACCAGCTCGATCGCCATCATCGCGCCGTGGGCGGTGCGCACATGGCCGATGGTGGCGGGATATTTCGACTGCAAATCCCTGAGACGCTTGTCGAAAACCTTGGCAACGCCTATCGCCTTGCCCGCCAGGTCTTCTTCTGCGATGACGTCGATCATCGCCAGCGCCGCGGCGCAGCCCAGCGGCGAACCGGCGTAGGTGCCGCCCAGCCCGCCCGGCATCGGGGCATCCATGATCTCGGCCTTGCCGACGACCGCGGCGATCGGGAACCCGTTGGCCATGCCCTTGGCGATCGTCATCAGGTCGGCCTCGACGCCGGCGTATTCGCTGCAGAACAACTTGCCGGTGCGCGCGAAGCCTGACTGGACTTCGTCGATAATCAACAGGATGCCATGCTCGTCGCAAAGTACCCGCAGCGCCTGCAGGAATTCCACCGGGGCCGGGTAGAAGCCGCCTTCACCCTGCACTGGCTCGACCAGAATCGCGGCGACATCGCTGGGCGCGATATCGGCCTTGAACAGGTTGTCGATTCCCTTGAGCGCGTCGGCGACCGATACACCGTGGTATTCGATCGGGAACGGCGCGTGGTAAATCTCCGCCGGGAAGGGACCGAACAGGTTCTTGTAAGGCGTGATCTTGCCGGTCAGGCCCATGGTCAGGTTGGTCCTGCCATGGTAACCGCCGTTGAAGGCGATGACGCCGCGCCGGCCGCTATGCGCGCGCGCGATCTTGACCGCGTTTTCGATGGCTTCGGCACCGGTGGTGACGAAGATCGATTTTTTCTTGCTCGGTCCGGGCGCCAGTTCGTTCAACTTTTCAGCCAGGCGCACCATGCTGTCGTACGGGGTCACCATGACGCAGGTATGGCTGAACTTGTCCAGCTGCTCGGCGACCGCCGCGCTTATCTTCGGATGGCAATGGCCGGCCGAACAGACCGCGATGCCGGTGCCGAAATCGATGTAGCGGTTACCCTCTACGTCCCAGATTTCAGAGCCGAGCGCGCGCTCGACATAGACCGGCGCGACATTGCCCTGACCCCGGGCCACGGCATTTTCCTTGCGCGCCTGCCAATCCCTGTTGGAAAGTTCCGCATACTCGGTCGTTTTCAGTTTTACGTTACTCATTTGTCGATACCACCCAGGCACATGTATTTGATTTCAGTGTAGTCGTCGAGTCCGTATTTCGAGCCTTCGCGGCCCTGACCGGATTCCTTGACGCCGCCGAAGGGCGCCATTTCGTTGGAAATGATGCCCTCGTTGATGCCGACGATGCCGTATTCCAGGCTCTCCGCAACGCGCCAGATGCGCCCGATGTCGCGCGAGTAAAAATAACAGGCGAGCCCGAACTCGGTGTCGTTGGCCATCCGTATCGCTTCTTCCTCGGTGCTGAACTTGAACAGCGGCGCGATCGGCCCGAAAATTTCTTCGCGAAAGACGCGCATTTCGCCGGTCACGTTGGTCAGTATTGTCGGCTCGAAGAACTGGCTGCCGAGGTCGGAGCGGTTGCCGCCGACGACTTTCTTCGCGCCCTTCGCGACCGCGTCCTCGACGAAGGCCACCATGTCGTTGGCGGCCTGTTCGGTTATCAGCGGACCCACCGTGACCCCTTCCTCGGTACCGGGGCCCATCTTCAGGCCGCCGACGGCGGTCGCGAGCTTATCCGCGAAGGCGTCGTAGCAACCCTCCTGCACCAGGATCCGGTTGGCGCAAACGCAGGTCTGGCCGGCATTGCGATACTTGCTGACCAGCGCCCCCGCGACCGCGGCGTCGAGGTCGGCGTCGTCGAAGACGATGAACGGGGCGTTGCCGCCGAGTTCCATCGACGTGCGCTTCACGGTTTGCGCGCACTCGGCCATCAATTGCTTGCCGACCGGGGTCGAACCGGTGAAAGTCAGCTTGCGCACGATCGGGTTCGACGTCAGCTCCTTGCCGATCGCCGCGGTTTCGCCGGTGACCATGTTGATCACGCCGGGCGGGATGCCGGCGCGCTCGGCGAGCTCGGTAAAGGCGTAGGCGGACAGCGGCGTGGCGTTGGCGGGTTTGCACACCACGGTGCAGCCGGCCGCGAGCGCCGGCGCGATCTTGCGCGTCAGCATCGCGTTCGGAAAATTCCACGGCGTGATACAGGCGACCACGCCGACCGGTTGCTTGATGCAAACGATGCGCTTGTCGTTGGACGGTGGCGGGATGGTATCGCCGTAAATGCGCTTGGCTTCCTCGGCGAACCATTCGATGTAATTGGCGCCGTAAGCGATTTCACCGCGCGCCTCGGCGAGCGGCTTGCCCTGTTCCATGGTCATGATCAGCGCCAGGTCTTCCTGCGCATCCATCATCAGGTTGAACCACTTGCGCAGGCAGGCGGCGCGCTCCTTGGCGGTTCGCTGGCGCCACCCGACGAAGGCCGCGGCGGCCGCCTCGATGGCGCGGCGGGTCTCCGCGGTGCTACATTTCGCGACCTCGGCGATGACCTCGCCGGTGGCTGGATTCGTGACCGGTACGGTTTCGCCGCTATCGGCGTCGACCCATTCACCGTTGATATAGGCCTGCGTTCTGAGCAGTGCCTGGTCTGAAATCTGTATGCTCATGTGGGTTGTCCCCCGGTTTTTGGCGCAAAGGCGAGAAGCATAACGATTTAGGCAGTTGGCGACAATGGATTTGCGCAATGCGGCCCAATGAATGCTTATCCGAGGCCGTTTCTCTGGTAGTATGCGCGAAAAATCTCATGCTGAATGGCGACGCTCTGGGAGGAGAAATGTCCGCAAACGGACCCGTGAAAAAGAGAAAAGAACGCACCAACCTC
>JAOTUD010000706.1 GCA_029864065.1 Gammaproteobacteria bacterium
TTACCGGGATCAGTTCGCCCTACGAGGAGCCGGAGTCCGCGGAGCTTAACGTCGATACCGAAAGCCATCTCGATGCCTGCAGCACTGAAGTTTTCAACTATATTGTCGGAGCCACCCGCCGATGAGTATTTCCAGCCAGAAAGTTGCCGTTATCGGACTGGGCTACGTGGGCCTGCCGCTGGCCGCGCTGTGTGCGAAGAAGGGTTACCCGGTGGTCGGCCTCGATGCCAAGGAAAAAGTCGTTGCGATGCTGCAAAAAGGGCAGTGCCATATCCGCGACGAAGCGGTCGAGCGGCTGCTGGCCGAGGCGGTCGCTTCGAACAATTTCAGCGCGACCGCGGATTCCAGCCAGATCTCGGATTGCAATATTTACTTGATTTGCGTGCCGACCCCGGTCGACGCGAACAACGAACCGGACCTGGCACCGCTCGAAGGCGCCTGTCGGACCGTTGCGCCCTATTTACGCGAGGGTGACCTGGTGGTCGTCGAATCGACCGTTTTTCCGGGTACCTGCGAAGAGATCGTCGCGCCCTTGCTCGAAGAACTCTCGAGCCTCCATGCGGGTAAAGACTTTTATCTCGCGCATTGCCCGGAACGCGTCAATCCCGGTGACCCGTTCTGGACCTCGGAAAATATCCCGCGCGTGGTGGGCGCGACCTCGGACGAGGGCGTTGACCTGGCGGCCCGGTTTTACGCATCGATTCTAGGTGGGGACATATTCGACGTGCGAGAAATAAAGCAAAGCCTGTACCCCAAGTTTCGTGAAACCGAGTACGGTTTACATATCTCGCAGGTGCCGCTCGGCAGCGTCACCAAGATGCATTCGATCCGCGACGCCGAAGCGGTGAAGGCCATGGAGAACACCGTGCGCGACGTCAACATCGCCTTCGTCAACGAGCTCGCCAAGATCAGCGACGTACTCGATCTCGATGTCGTCGATATTATTGACGGCATGGCGACGAAGCCTTTCGGGAAGGGTCCGTTCTACCCGGGCGTCGGTGTCGGCGGTCACTGTATTGCGGTCGATCCGGAATGGTTGAAGGCGGCATCGAAAAGGGCGGGCTACATGCCTGAAATGATACAATTGGCGCGCATGACCAATAATGGCATGCCTGCTTATACAGTCTCAATGCTTCAGGATTTGCTGAATGATCGCGGGTATCCTCTTAAAGGAACCCGGATTGCGGTTTTTGGCGTGGCTTATAAAAAGGATGTCGACGACCCCCGCGAATCCCCATTTTATAGCCTGAGAGATCAATTGCTAAAAAAAGGTGCACAGCTCAATATTTTTGACAGTTGGGTAACGAAAGAAAACACGGTAGATTCGATTGACGAATGCCTTCAGAATACCAAGGCTGTTGTTATTGTCACCGAGCATTCGGATGTGGTTGAGAAACTGGACAAAACCGACCTGTCATCGCTCGGTATTGAAGTCGTGATTGACGGCAGAAATGCCCTTGATGGTGATCGTATAGAGGAAAAAAATGTTCTCTATCGGGGAATAGGTCGACGAGCCTAAAAACGCAAGGTAATTGGATAAATGTTCGAGGATATAACTGGCAGGAAAATTCGACTGGCCGTGGTGGGATGCGGCAGGATATCGGCTAATCATTTCGACTCAATAAAGAAATATGCTGAAGATTTAGAACTGGTAGCCGTCTGTGACAATAATAGATCGACGCTAGAAACTGCGCAGGCCGAACACGGTGTCGAAGGTTTTCGCTCGCTGAGTAAAATGTTAGCGAAGGTCGACCTTGATGTGGTGTCATTGTGCACGCCGTCGGGACTCCACTCCGATCAAGTAATTGAAATTGCCGCTGCCGGGAAGCACGTCATCAGCGAAAAGCCCATGGCTACACGCTGGAAGGATGGCCTGGATATGGTAAAGGCCTGCGATCGGGCTGGTGTAAGGTTATTTGTTGTTAAACAGAATCGGCGCAACACCACGCTGCAACTATTGAAACGAGCGATGGACGAGGGGCGATTCGGTAAAATCTTCATGGTCAATCTGAATGTATTCTGGACCCGCCCACAGGAATACTACGATTCGGCTAGATGGCGGGGCACCTGG
>JAOTUD010000705.1 GCA_029864065.1 Gammaproteobacteria bacterium
GATTTGATGATCCACGATATCGATATCATCCTCGATCTGGTCGACAGCCCGATCTCGCGTATTTCGGCGAGCGGAATTTCGGTGTTATCCGACACCATCGATATCGCCAATGCGCGCATCGAGTTCGAAAACCATTGCGTCGCCAACGTCACCGCGAGCCGGATCAGCCGCAAGCGCGAGCGAAAACTGCGCATTTTCCAGAAAGACGCCTACCTGTCGGCGGATTTCCAGAACAAGATACTGGCGATCAATCGCAAGGGAAACACCGATAACGCCGAGGGTTACAAGGATATATCGCACGAAGAGCTCCGCTTCGAGGACAACGACGCGCTCAACCTCGAAGTACTCGATTTTATAATCGCGATCAAGCGCGGCGGTCGGCCCGTGGTGAGCGGTGAGGATGGCAGGCGTGCACTCGAAACCGCGATCGCGATTACCAGGCAAATCAAGGAATCAATATGAACATACCCATGGTGGACCTGAAGGGTCAGTATGAAACCCTCAAAACCGAAATCGATAGCGCGATTCTGCAGGCGCTCGGCGAAACCCGGTTCATCCTGGGTCCCAACGTGCAGGCCTTCGACCAGGAGGCGGCAGGCTACCTGGGCGCGAATCACGCCATCAGCTGCGCGTCCGGTACCGACGCGTTACACCTGGCGTTGCTGGCGGCGGGTATCCAGTGCGGCGACGAGGTGATTACCAGCGCCTTTACCTTCATCGCGACCGCGGAAGCCATTCGCTATATCGGCGCGACGCCGGTATTCGTCGATATCCAGCCAGACAGTTTCAATATCGATCCCGGCAAGATCAGGGCGGCGATCACCGGCAAAACCCGCGCGATTCTGCCGGTGCACCTGTTCGGGCAAGCGGCGGACATGGACGAGATCCTGGCGCTGGCCGATGAATTCGGATTGATCGTCATCGAAGACTGCGCGCAGTCCTTCGGCAGCCGCTACCGCGGCAAAACCACCGGCACTATCGGCGCGGTCGGCGCCTTCAGTTTTTTCCCGAGCAAGAACCTCGGCTGTTACGGCGATGGCGGCATGGTTGCCACCAATGATGAGAATACGGCCGCACAGGTCAAGATGCTGCGCAATCATGGCAGCAGCCAGCAATATCACCATGATGTAATCGGCGTTAACAGTCGCCTCGACGAACTGCAGGCCGTTATCCTGCGCATCAAACTCAAACATATCGACGAGTACAATCGCAGACGGCTCGACGTGGCCAGGGCCTACAACGAACGGCTGGCAGGGAGTCGTTTCCAAACACCCGTAATCCCGGAAGATCGTGATCACGTGTTTCATCAATACACCATCCTCTGCGACGACCGTGATGCGGTGCGCGAAACCGTGCTGGCAGGTGAGGTCTCCTGTGCCGTCTACTACCCGATCCCGCTGCATCGGCAAAAGGCTTTTGCCGACACGGTACAGCCCGAGCTGCCGGTGACCGAAGCGACCGCGCAACGCTGCCTGTCGTTGCCGATGTTTCCGGAAATGACCGAGCAGCAGATTGCAACCGTGTGCGAGGCCGTGCTAAGCGCCTGATGAACCCGGCCCATGTCATGATTCTCGCCGGGGAAGCCTCCGGCGACGCCCACGCCGCCGAATTCGTCGAACAATTGAAGCTCGCCAGGCCGGATATCCGCGTCAGCGGCATGGGTGGACGCGAAATGCGCCGCGTCGGCGTCGAGGTTTTTTTCGATTCGTCTGTTATCGCCGTGGTCGGCCTGTTCGAGGTGTTACGCCACTGGGGCGATATCAAACGCGCGATGGCGATCGTCAAACAGCAGCTCGAACAGACCCGACCCGACTTGCTGATACTGGTGGATTACCCCGAGTTCAATCTGAAGATGGCGCGACACGCGCGCGAACTCGGCATCAAGGTGCTGTTCTACATCAGCCCCCAGGTCTGGGCCTGGCGTCCCGGGCGCATTCACAAGATCGGCAGCCTGATCGATCACATGGCGGTAATCTTCAAGTTCGAGCAACAGTACTACGACGATGCCAGCATCCCGGTGAGCTTCGTCGGCCATCCGCTGGTCGACAAGGTCAGGGCTGACGTCGATACC
>JAOTUD010000095.1 GCA_029864065.1 Gammaproteobacteria bacterium
CCTCGACAGGTGACAGGTGAGATTCCAGGGTAACCTCCACAAGATGCATGCCGAGGCGACCAGCCCGGTGACTTACCGTCTCGACCTCGGTGGGCGCCAGCTCGAGCTGAACGACTGGCTGGGCAAAATCATCCGCATCGAATACCTGCGGCAGATCGAGTGCATTCACTGCGGCCGTGCTACCAGCAAGAGCTTCAGCCAGGGATACTGCTACCCCTGCTTCCGCAGTCTTGCGCAGTGCGACTTGTGCATCGTTTCGCCGGAAAAATGCCATTTCCATCTCGGCACCTGCCGCGAACCGGAATGGGCGATGACTCACTGCATGCGCCCACATATCGTCTACCTGTCCAACACCTCCGGCGTCAAGGTTGGCATAACCCGGGAAACGCAGTTGCCTGGCCGCTGGATCGACCAGGGCGCGGTGCAGGCAATACCGGTGCTCAGGGTTTCGAAGCGTTACCATGCCGGTTTGATCGAGCGGGGTTTCGGCCAGCATGTCAGCGACAAGACCAACTGGCGCAACATGCTCAAAAATGAAGTCGAGGAGATAGACCTCTACGATGTTTTTCGCTCGCTGTGGCCAGAGGTCAGGGCGAGCCTCGATGCCGAGTTGATCGCCGACGCGCAGGAAATTGCCGAGGCTGGCGGGGTGCTCAGGCTCGATTACCCCGCGATCGAATATCCCGCCAAGATTAACAGTTTCAATCTCGACAAGAATCCGCTGGTAGAAGGCAGGCTCGATGCGATCAAGGGGCAATACCTGTTGCTCGACAACGGCGTGATCAATATCCGCAAGTACGGCGGCTACCTGGTTTCGATGGAGTGCGAATAATCCGCGGGACATAGCACCGTCCCGCGTTGAGCGCCTAGCCTGAATATTGCACCAGTATCTCGGAGGCTGACGCAGGACACACCGCTGGGCGCCGGGCTGGCTTGAGGGAAGCCTGTGCGGCCCGGCCAGTCCAGTGGCATCTGCACAAGTCAGGGCCGAGACAGGAATCGGGCCGGTGACAAACTGTAGCTTCGAATTTGGCACGGTATGCTTAAATTTAGCCAAGCTATTCAATCAGCTATTCTCAGGCCCGGCTCCGACTGGTGCAATATTCAGGCTAGTGGACGATGATCGACGGATTCTTGTTAAAGTAAAATTCCATCACCTTGCGCACGTGCTGGGGATAATCGAGCGCGTCCATTTCTTTCATACCCTCGGCGAAAAATCCGGGCGCTTCGCGGGGCAGGTAAATAAGAAACTCGTCGAAGGCCTGTCTCATGGTTTCGAGGTCGTGAGTGCGGGTTGCGACGATGCCACGGTTGATATGGAGCAGGCGCCAGGGGCGGAGTCCCTCGCCATCGTCCTGATCCTGTTTCAGCTCCGCCGAGCAGTGATCGACTATTTCGGCAATCAGGTCGGATAGCGCCAGCAGGGCTTCCTTTTCCTGCATCAGGTTGGCGAGTTGGGCGATCGCGTTTACGACCGGCTCGAGGTAGTTGATGGTGCCGTCGTAACTGATGGTCCAGCGGGCGAACACCAGCGATATCTGTTCGATTTCCTTGCGCTTGTGCGGCAAATCGAGCCGTTCCATCAGGTCGACCAGCTTGAGCAGCAACACGAAACCGTAATCGCTTATCTCGGTCGCCTCGGCCGCGTCGATAATACGGTCCTCGTTGGCGCGCAGGTTGACGCTCGCGACGATATTGAAAAATTCCTCGAACTTGGCCAGCAGGTTGTTCAAGCCGCGGCGATAGTCGTCGTCAAGATACTCGTCGAGCTGCCGGGGCAGATTCAGCAGGTAGTCTCGGGCATCCTTGAGCGATACCATCGCATCCATTTTATGTCGTCTCCGGGCTCGGGCTTATAGCGACCGGGAAATCGCGCTAACCAGCCCCGGTCCCTGATATATCAATCCAGTGTATAACTGGATGAGCCTTGCACCAAGTTCGAATCTCATTTTTGCCTCCTCGACCGAATCGATGCCGCCAACCGAGATGATCGGGATATCGTCGCCCAGTTCCTCGTAAAAAGCGCTCAGGATCTGCCGTGATCGATCTCGCAGCGCGGCTCCACTCAGGCCCCCTGTTTCGGCAGCCAGCGCGAGATCCTTAACTCCGTCGCGGGCAACGGTGGTATTGGTGGCGATTAACCCGTCGATGCCGTATTTCCTCAGTATTTGCGCAATCCCCGGAATCGTCCCGGGGTCGAGGTCGGGGGATAGTTTGAGCGCCAGCGGACGGCGGTACTGATGGCGGTCCTCGAGTTCGCGGCGCAACTGGGCAATACCGGCCAGCAAGGCTTCCAGCGCGTCTTCGTTCTGCAGGTCGCGCAGGCCCGGCGTGTTGGGCGACGAAATGTTTATCGTGACATAGTCGGCCCTGCTGTAAACCTTTTCCAGCCCGATGCGGTAGTCTGAGAGCGCCTGCTCCACAGGGGTGCTGAGGTTTTTACCGATATTGATGCCTAACACATAGTCGCGTTTTTTATCTCCGACCCGTTCGAGCAGGTAGTCGATGCCCTTGTTGTTGAAACCCATGCGATTGATCAGGCTATGATGCCTCGACAACCTGAACACCCTGGGTTTCGGATTGCCGGGCTGCGGTTTTGGCGTGACGCTGCCGGTTTCGATGAAACCGAAGCCGAGCGTGGCCAGGCCGTCCAGGTAGTCCGCGTTCTTGTCGAGGCCGGCGGCGAGGCCGACGGGGTTGGGGAATTCGAGGCCCATCACCCGGACGGGTTTGTCGATGCGCCTGTCGGGCAGTAATCGGTGGAAACGCTGCAGCAGCTCGAGGCCGAGGTCGTGCGCGAGCTCGGGGTCTATTGCAAATAACAGCGGTCTTACCAGCGGGTAAAGCATTAGCTCGATGCGACCAGGGCAAGCAGTTCGGGGTATTGTTCGAGGTCCGGCAGCGTATCGATATCTCGCACGGTTTCAAGCAGGCTAACCCGGTAGTTCAGTTTTCTGGCATTGCTCAGGGTCTGCTTCAATACCTTTGCTGAGCTCCACGACACCGATCTGAATAGCGCAGGATTTGCCTCGGTGCAGCCGATCAGCGCAAATCCGCCATCGGCGGCGGGTAATAAAACCAGCTCGTGATTCGCCAGCGCCTGGGCCGCCTGGCGCAAATGCATGGCGGAAAGATCGAGACAGTCCGTCCCTGTAATCAATGCGCCATCGGGATTGCCCGCAAGTAATTCCTTGAGCGCGTTTAGCATGCGCTTGCCCAGGTCCGGGCCTCGCTGGATGCTGTGCTGCTCTTCGTGAAAAATCCGGTCGTCGCATTCCTCGCTCAGAAAGACATGGTAATCCAGGCCCGAAAGGCGCGCCACGTCCAGCGTATGCTCGACACAGTAGCGGTAAACGCGCGCCGCCTTGGTGGCGCCAATATCGGGAATCAGCCGCGTCTTGACCATCCCGGCGTAGGGTGGCTTGGCGAAGATACCCACCGGAATCATGAGCCGGGCCCGCGCTGCGGGTAATAGATTTTGTGCAGTCGAGCGGGATCGACGCCAAGCCAGAAGGCGAAGCGCAGCAACCACATTATGACGATCGTTTTGACAATCCCTTTTTGCTGCCAGCGCCTGCTCGAACTGGTGACGAACGATTTCAGCCTGACCGGTGCAGCCAGGCTGCGCGCCAGTTTGCTGATCGCAACGTCCTCCATCAGGGGTATCAGCGGATAGCCGCCTATCGATTCGAAGAAATCCCGGTTGAAGAACAGACCCTGATCGCCGCCCGCCACTTTGGAGGCGCCGCTGCGCAGGTTGATCGCGGTCTCGAGGACGCGGTACACGAACGCATCGCCGCTCAGGCGCAGGCTGAAAAATCCCCATTTTGCGTCGAGTGGGATGGTATCGCCAGGGTCGGCCGGCAGTTCACTGTCGGCATGCAGGAACAGCAGCAGGATGCCGCGCGCGGACCGGCTGGCGGTATTCATTTGCAGGGCCCGGCCGGCCGTGCTGGTGACGACCTTGCAGGGATAGCGATCGGCGATTTCAAGACTGCCGTCGTTACTGCCGCCGTCGCTGACGATTACTTCGCAATGCTCTCTTATCCGGGGCTGTGCAAACAGCTTCGCCAGACTTTGATCGAGACAGTCCGCTTCGTTCAGAATCGGAATGATAATGCTGACGCGGGGTCGCTCAGGCAAGAGCTCCGCCACAACTGCTGCCCTGGCCGGCAGTGCAGCCGTAACAGTGGTCCGCGATACTGACGGGAATATTCTCCAGGCAGGTTTTCAGTACTTCGCTGACATGAAGCTTGTGCCGTTTGACCGGGTGGCGGATATTCATGTTCAGCATCTGGTTGAAATCGCAGTCGTAGACGTAGCCCTCCCAGTCGATGCTTAGCTGATTCAGGCACATCAGGCCCTGTAAGTTTGCCGCGCTGAACGAATCCTTGAGCAAGTTCATGTAATTCTCGAATTCGCCCTTCGACAGCAGCGTGCTGCCAAAACGCGCAATCGGCATATTGGTTATCGTGAACAGCTGGTTGAATACGATATCGAACTTTTCGGCGAGAAATTGCTTGTAATCCTGCTCCAGCCTGTCCTGGGGTGGCGGCAAATACGGGCCAATGGGGTTGTAAACGAGGGTCAGAGTGAGATTGCCCCCTTCCGTGCCATAACCGAGCTGGTTGAGTCGCTTCAGTGCCTGCATGCTCTTCTGGTAGACGCCCTTGCCGCGTTGGCTGTCGACATTGTCCTCCATGTAGCAGGGCAGGGAGGCCACGATCTGCACCTCATTTGCGGCGAGGAACTCTGCGGTGTCCTCGTATCCGGGCTCGAGCAGGATGGTCAGGTTACAGCGATCGATTACGTTGATTCCCAGCTTGCGCGCGGCTACCACGAGTTCCCTGAACATCGGATTCATTTCCGGCGCGCCGCCGGTCAGATCGAGCGTATGCACCGATGGTTTGGACAGCACTTCGAGAATATGGCCGATGTTTTCCTGCTGCATCAATTCCTTACGCGTGGGGCCCGCTGCGACATGACAGTGCAGGCAGGACTGGTTGCAGAGGTAGCCGAGGTTAACCTGCAGGATTTCCAGTGAAGCCCGGCTAATATTTGGGAAGTCGGTGGTTTTTAGCAGGGGCCAGGTATCACGCATTGTTATATTCTTGGTTATTGATCCTCGGTAGACTCGCAATATAACATAGAGTTCAGATTCCTACAGTTGCGCCCGGGGAGGCCTGTATAAACAATAGCAATAACCTCGTGGCCTGCGGTGTGGCGGTAGTCGTAACCCACCAGCAGCGCGTATTGTTCGGCAAGCGCGCTGCAAAATCAACCGGGGTCGAGTGGCAATTGCCGGGTGGCTGGATCGAGCCCGGAGAGTCACCGCGACAGGCGGCCCGCCGCGAAGTACTGGAAGAGACCGGATTGCAGATACTGGAGCCCCGTTTTATCGGCGTGACCAGCAATGTATTTTCCGCCCATAATCATTCTATATCGTTGTTTTTTGAGGCAGAATGCGCCGATAGTGAGCCGTTGGCGATAGGGGAGACCGACAAGTGCAAGGCTTGGCAATGGAGGCGCTGGGCCGCGGTGTCCGCTAACCTCTATTTACCGCTGCGTCTGTTCAAACAAACCGATTATCGTCCGTTTTCGAAAGATCGGCGAAAAACCTATGCATCAATATAGATTTTCACAGTGATTTTATGGGCTTATCACCGATAAACTAGAATTAAATTTAACTATACTGCTATAGTTCCTTAAGTGCGCGATTCATAAATAATAAATCATTAATGACAGTAGAATTCGATATTGCTAGCGATCAGATCGATGGTGCCCGCGACTATCAGGAAGACGCTTATATGGTTAACCAGCTGGGTGAAGCCGAAAACGGCGAAATCTGCTCGCTGATTATCATGGCTGACGGCATGGGTGGGCATGCCGCGGGCAATGTCGCCAGCAACATGGTGGTTGCGACATTCAATAAAACCTTCCAGGCAAAATTTCCTACGACTGAAATCGCAGAGGTATTAACCGACGCGTTGAATCGATCCAACGACCAGATCAGGGCGTCGGTCAAGGAAACCCCGGCGCTGCGCGGCATGGGTTGCACCATGGTCAGCGCCTATGTACAGAATAACAAGCTTTACTGGGTCAGCGTCGGCGACAGCCACCTGTACCTGATTCGCGACCGGGAGCTTATCAAGCAAAACGCCGATCACAGCTATGGCGCCTACCTCGACATGATGAAAGAGCAGGGCATGGAGATCGACGAGCAGGCCGGCATGTCGCGCAACATGTTGATGAGCGCGATGACCGGCGAAGAGATCAGCAGCATCGATGTCTCCGAATCCCCGATCAAGCTGCGCCCCGGTGACCGCGTCATCGTCGCCAGCGATGGCCTGGATACCCTCGGCGCCGGCGCAATCATTCAGTATTCGTCCTGGTCGTCGACGGCAAAGGAATGCGTTTATGCGTTGCTGAAAGCAGTCGAGGACGCGAACAAGATCAACCAGGACAATACCACCCTGATCGTGATCGATGTCAAGGAGCGCGAAGCTCGTCGCGAAAGCGAAGCGCCGGTGGAAGTCGTTCCCGCGGAACCGGTTTCGCGGGTTGCAGATGTATATATTCACGAAGAACCGCAGGAACCCCGTTCTTACAAATGGCTGGTCTGGCTGATTGTGCTTGGCGCGCTGGGTGGCGGGGGTTATTTCGCGTGGCAACAGGGCCTGGTAGACGACGCGATGCAGAAAGGCAGCGAGCTGGTCGAGTCTACGACGCAGACCATAGAAGCCGAGCTCCAAGCGGAGGCTGAACCGGTGATCGAGACGCAGCCCGAACCCGAACCGGTGGTTGAAGCGGAGCCGGAACCCGTGGTCGAACCCGAACCGGTTTTTGTCGACAAGGCCGACGTGTTCAGGGACCGCCTGCAATCCGGCGGTTATAGCCCGATCATGATCAAGGTGCCTGCCGGAAAATTCCGCATGGGTGGAGCGTCGGCTATCGTCGCGCCTGACGAAACGCCCCGGCACGATGTCAATATTCAGTCGTTCATGGTCTCCGTGTACGAGGTGACGTTCGAGGAATATTATCGTTTTGCACAGGCCACCGGTCGCAGGAAACCGAAGAATAACGGCTGGGATGTGAAAACCTATCCGGTCGTCGACGTATCCTGGGATGATGCGATCGCTTATACCAAGTGGTTGAGCAAGCAAACCGGCAAGCGCTACCGCCTGCTATCCGAATCGGAGTGGGAATACGTGGCGCGCGCCGGCACCACGAGCTCGTTCTGGTGGGGCACCAAGGCCGGTGTCAGTAACGCGCACTGTTTCGACTGCAAGAGCGATTTCAGCACCAGCAAGCCGGCCAAGATAGGCACCTACAAACCCAACGCCTTCGGCCTCTACGACACTGCCGGAAACGTCTTCGAGTGGGTGCATGACTGTTACCATCGAAATTACCAGGGTGCGCCCGACGATGGCTCGGTCTGGGAAGGAGGCGACTGTGACGTACGCGTCGTTCGCGGTGGCGCTTATCGCAGCCCGGCCAATTCGATGCGCGCCGAAAATCGCGAGACTTTCAAAAGCGACAAGGGCCAGTACAATGTCGGAATTCGCGTCGCGCGCGACCTTTAATGCCGGGAGTAGCGCGGTAAACGCCTGACACGGGACCGATACATGATCGACTGGCAGGGTATCGAAACGGTGCTGCTCGATATGGACGGGACGCTGCTCGATCTGCATTTCGACAACTTCTTCTGGCAGGAGTACCTGCCGCTGCGCTACGCCGAGATCAAGGGCATTGATCCGCTGGCGGCGAAAAACCATATCGTTGAACAGACTCGGAAAATCGAGGGCAGCCTCAACTGGTACTCGACAGACTACTGGAGCGAAATGCTGGAAATCGATGTGGTCGGATTGAAACACGAAGTCAGCCACAAGGTCGCGATACGGCCATTTTGCATCGATTTTCTCGATGCCCTGCGCGCCGCCCGCAAGGACGTGGTCATGGTAACCAACGCTCACCACGATAGCCTGGCGCTGAAAATGGAAAGGACCCGGATCGCGCACAAATTCGACCGCCTCATCACGGTACACGAATTTTCGCTCCCCAAGGAAGA
>JAOTUD010000096.1 GCA_029864065.1 Gammaproteobacteria bacterium
CAGAAGTCGCGGCAGTAACACAAGGTGGGCCGAACTCGAGATCGGCAGGAACTCGGTCAGTCCCTGCACGACGGCGAGAATAATGATATGCAGGTTATCCACGCGCGTGGCTGCGCCGCATCGCGGGCATGTCGAGCGCCAGGTTTTTCTGCATTGCCAGCACCTTGAACTGCTGTCCCATTTCCTGCGGCAGGCTCAGGGTCTTGACCTGCTGCGCTATGGCAAGTTGCGCGCGGACGTCTGTACCCGCGGATAGCCTTTGCGCCTCGTCCAGCAGGCCGTTCGCCATCAGAAAACGGTGCTGGGCGACCAGCCCGGTAATAGCGAATCCGCCCGCCTCGGCGGCGTCGGCACAGGCGTCGAAGTCGACGTAGGCGGTGATATCCTGCAATCCCGGGTATATCAGCGGGTCGGAATGCACGAGATGCTGGTAGTAACAGCCGAGCGTGCCCTGAGCGCGCGCGGGATGATAGTACTCGTCCTGCTCGAATCCGTAATCGACGATAATCGCCACGGCATGCCGGCAACTCTGCGCCAGCGCCTTGAACCAGGGCCGCAGGTTGAGATTCAGCTCGCAGCGGTAATCGGGCGGCAGTTCGCCGAGCCTGGCTTCGATCCCGCGGATCGCGTGCAGGACCTCCCGCGCCGGTTCGATCGCCCGCCAGGCAAAGCGTCGACCGTCATAGCCGACCCCGAGTTCGCGCCAGTCGCCCTGCTTTTGCAGGATATGCACCGGCATCGCGTCGAGCAGCTCGTTGGCGATCACGATGCCGTCGAACGCCTCGGGCAGGCTGGTCAGCCATTCGATCCTGGAGAAATGTTCGGCGCTCAGCCGGGCGCGCAGGTAGCGCTGCTGGCGCTGCTTCAGCGCGGCGCTCAAATCGAGAATCTGGTAATGCCGCAGCGCCGGGAGGGACGCCATGATTTGGCCGCAGAGCCTGCCGCTGCCGGCGCCGATCTCGAGAATCCTCGCGGCGCAGCCCTGCTCGATCAGCGCGCCTGCCTGGCGCGCCAGGCAGGCGCCGAACAGCGGAGATATTTCGGGCGCGGTGACAAAGTCGCCGCACGCACCGAACTTGATCGAATCCCCCGAGTAGTATCCGAATCCCGGCTGATACAGCGCCATGCGCATGTACTCGTCGAACCCGATGACCCCGCCGCGCAGTTCGATTCGTGCGGCGATGATCTGCGCCAGGCGCTTGCTGCAGGCAACCGCTGTCGCGTCGGGCGGCGGCAGCTCGAGCGCCGCGGATTCAGCCCCCGGAAGAGGATTCATCGTCACCCCGGATAACGCGGCTGCAGCATGGCGTCTGCTTGTAGTGATGGTATGATGGCACTTTTCGAATTCTGCACACTAATGCTGTTAACTGACAAATCTGTGCTGATCACCGGCGCGGCTAATCGCCTGGGTGCGCAGATGGCCCGCACTCTACATCAAAATGGGGCAAATCTCATTATTCATTACCGCAGCTCTGCCGCAGCGGCGCAGGCGCTGGTGCGGGAATTAAACCAGGAGCGCGACGACTCGGCATTGGCGATGGCCGCCGACCTGGCCGACGACGACCAACTGGCGGCGCTTGCCGACACCGCCAGCAACGCTTTCGGGCGACTCGATATCCTGATCAACAATGCTTCGAGCTTTTACCCGACCCGGTTCGGCGACATCAGCCGCGCAGCCTGGGACGACCTGGTCGCGAGCAATTACCGCGCGCCGCTGTTCCTGTCGCAGGCCTGCTACCCAGCGCTCAGAAAAGCTCGCGGCAATATCATCAACCTGGTCGATATTCACGCGTCGAGGCCGCTGGATCGGCACAGCGTTTATTGCAGCGCCAAGGCCGCGAACCTGATGCTGGTGAAATCGCTGGCGCTCGAGCTCGCGCCCGAGGTTCGCGTCAACGGCATCGCGCCGGGCGCAATCCTGTGGCCAGACTCAGGAACCAGCGAAAGCTACCAGCAGGCCGCCCTCGAACAGGTACCGCTGCAGCGCAGCGGCGATCCCCGGGACATTGCCGATACGGCTCTATTCCTTGCCACCAGCGATTACATCACCGGCGAGATCATCCGCGTCGACGGCGGGCGCATGTTGCGATAGCGATAAATGTCATGAGTCAATACTGGAGCAAACTGGTCCACCGGCTGGATCCCTATGTCCCCGGGGAGCAGCCGCGGGATCAGGCATACATCAAGCTCAACACCAACGAGAGCCCTTACCCGCCGTCCCCGGCGGTCGCACGGGTGCTCAGAACCTTTGCCGCGGAAGACCTGCGCCGCTACCCCGATCCGCAAAGCGGCGACCTGGTCACGGCGCTTGCCGCTTACCATGGCCTCGACAGCGACCAGGTGTTTGTCGGCAACGGCTCCGACGAGGTCCTGGCGCATGCCTTCCAGGCCCTGCTGCAACAGGATAAACCGATTCTGTTCCCCGACATCAGCTACAGCTTCTACCCGGTTTACTGCACGCTTTACCAGATCGATTTCGAGCGCATCGCGCTCGACGACGCGTTTCGCATTCGCGTCGAAGACTACCGGCGCGGCAACGGCGGCGTCATCCTGCCGAATCCCAACGCGCCGACCGGGATCGCGCTCACCATCGAAGATATTGC
Organism: Gammaproteobacteria bacterium; assembly: GCA_029864065.1. Lineage (GTDB taxonomy): Bacteria > Pseudomonadota > Gammaproteobacteria. Next base: position 2,604 of record JAOTUD010000096.1, read on the forward strand.
GAGGCTACTCGAGCAGAACAGTTCATGCGCGGTCATTATCGACGAAGCCTATGTCGATTTCGGCGCCGCTTCGGCGCTGCCGCTGATCGCGGACCATCCCAACCTGCTTATCACCCGGTCGTTTTCCAAGTCGCGCAACCTGGCCGGTCTGCGCCTCGGCTATGCGCTCGGTCACGCGGACCTCATCGAGGGCCTGCAGCGCGTCAAGAATTCTTTCAATTCCTACCCGGTGGACAGCCTTGCGAGCAGCATCGGCCTGGCATCGATCGACGACGAGGATTACTTTCGGGACTGCGTTCGACGCATCGTCGCAAGCCGCGAAAAACTGGTCGAAAACCTGCGGCAACTCGGCTTCGAAACATTTCCGTCGAGTGCAAACTTCGTCTTCGCGCAGCACCCGGGCCGTGACGCCGAAAAGCTCTACCTGGAGCTTAAATCGGCCGGTATCCTGGTGCGCTACTTCGCCAGTGCGCGTATCGACGACTGCCTGCGCATTACGGTCGGCAGCGACGGCGAATGCGCCGCGCTGGTCTCCGCCCTGGCAAGTATCCTGAAATAGGCCCGCAACCCGGCCAGGGCGCGGCTGGCAACCCGTGGCGGACTAAAAATCGACCGGGTAGCGTTCCAGGCGCGGGGCGTCCGGCGCCATGCGCGACCACAGCGCCGCGTAACTCTCGCCGATCTCGGGATGGGCGCGTTCTGGGGCGATATCCTGCAACGGCCGCAGCACGAAGGCGTTTTCGATAATTTCGGGGCGCGGAACGCGAATCCCCGGTACATCGAGGATCAGGTCGCCGTAGGTCAGAATATCGAGGTCGATCGGGCGACTGGCAAACTTCGGCAGGCTGCGATCGCGCCCGAGACGATCCTCGATTTCGCGAAATATCGCCGCCACCGCGACGACGTCGAGGTCAGTATCGAACCCGGCCACCAGGTTCAGAAAATCGCTGCCGTCGAAACCCACCGCGGCCGAGTTATATACCGGCGACAATTCGATCTCGCCGAAGTGGTCGCGCAGCGCCGCCACCGCCTGGCAAATCATCGCTTCGCGCCGGACGTTACTGCCGAGTCCCACGTAGACGCGCGCGCTCATGCCGGCCGGTTACCGCGTTCGATGATCACGCCGACCGACTTCGAGCCGCGCACGGCGCCGGGCTTGTGCAATGTCAGCTTGACCCAGGGCACCGCGAACTCGTCGATTACGATGCTGCAGACTTTCTCGGCGAGCGCCTCGACCAGTTCGTACTCGCTCTGCTCGACGAACTCGATCAGGCGCTTGGCCACGCTCTTGTAGCTCAGCGTATCGTCGATATCATCGGATTTGGCGGCCTTGCTGATGTCCGTCGCCATTTCGATATCGAGGCTGATCTTCTGCCTGATCTTGCGTTCCCAGTCGTAGATTCCGATAACGGTTTCGATCTGCAGGTCGTGGATAAATACGATGTCCATCGAGTCACTATCCGGGGTTTGAATATGCAGGCTGCAATGTTAGCCGCTGCGGGGCGCAAAAGGAAACGCCAAATCGCTGAAATACTGAAAGATTCCGGCCCACGGCGGCTTGAATCCTGGATATGCTTCTGCTAGAGTTCGCGCCCTCGAATCAATCTCGCTATTCAACGGAGTTCCACCATGTCCCGGGTCTGTCAGGTAACCGGTAAGAGACCGGTTTCCGGAAACAACGTTTCGCACGCGCATAACAAGACGCGGCGCCGCTTTTTGCCGAATCTACACCAGCACAGGTTCTGGGTCGAATCAGAGAATCGCTGGGTTAAGCTGCGCCTCTCCACCAAGGGCATGCGCATCATCGATAAAAACGGCATCGACGCGGTTATCGCCGACATGCGCAAGCGCGGCATCAAATGCTAGGAGTAGAGTCATGAGAGATTTAATCAAACTGGTATCCAGCGCCGGCACCGGTCACTACTACACCACCGACAAGAACAAGAAGAACACACCCGACAAGCTGGTGTTCAAGAAGTACGATCCGGTAGTGCGCAAGCACGTCGAATACAAAGAAGCCAAAATCAAGTAAACCGGCCTCCCCGGATCGCGCACAAAAGCCGGCTCCCGCCGGTTTTTTTGTGCCCGCGGGATTGCTGCATCGCGGGCTTTCATATCGTAACCAGTAGAGTATGATTAGCGCGACCAAAACCCCCGGGGAATTCATGACTGAGGCACTCGTTCAGGTCGAAAACCTGTCCCGCTACTACCAGAACAACTGCGCTATCAGCCACCTGAGTTTCAGTTTGAAAGCAGGCGAAGTGCTCGGTTTTCTGGGCCCCAACGGCGCCGGCAAGTCGACCACGATGCAGGTAATCACCGGCAATCTCGCGCCCAGCGAGGGCGAAGTCACGATCGCCGGCCACGATATAATCGAGGCGCCGCGCGCGGCAAAGCGCAATCTCGGCTATTTGCCTGAACATCCTCCCGTGTACCGCGACGCCTGCGTCGACGAGTACCTGAGGTATTGCGCCCGCCTGCACCGCATACCCCGCGCCCGGGTGCTGCCCGCGGTTGACCGCGTGAAGCAACAGTGCGGGCTGGAACAGGTCGGTAATCGGCTGATCGGCAACCTGTCGAAGGGATACCAGCAAAGGGTGGGCATCGCGCAGGCGATTATTCACGACCCGCCGGTGGTTATCCTCGATGAGCCCACGGTCGGACTCGATCCGATCCAGATTCGCGAAATTCGCGAGCTGATACGTTCCCTCGGCAGCGAGCGCAGTGTAATCCTGTCGACGCATATACTCTCCGAAGTCCAGGCCACCTGCGACCGCGTGCAAATCATCCGCGCCGGCGAACTGATCTACAACGCCACGACCGAATCGCTGAACCAGGGGCACGAACATTCGATCAGGATCGCGCTACGCAAGGACGTCGCCCTCGAACAGCTTTTCGCGATCGATGGCGTCGACCATGTCGACGCGCTCGAAGCGAGTCGATTCCGCCTGTTTCTTGCCCCCGACACAAACCCGGACGCGTTGCTCGCGGCGGCAGTGCAGCAAGGCTGGGGCTTGTACGAACTGATTCCCGAACAGCAGTCGTTGGAAGACCTGTTCATCGAGCTAACCCATACCGAGGAGGCAGCCAGGCAATGATCTGGGTTATCGCACGGCGCGAACTGTTCGCGATGTTTTTATCCCCGCTTGCCTGGGTAATTCTCGCCGTCATTCAGATCCTGCTGGGCTACATGTTTCTGACCAACCTGGATAATTTTTTCCTGCTGCAACCGCAGTTGATGCAACTCGCGAACACACCGGGCGTCACCGATGTCGTGATTACGCCGCTGATGCAGGTCGCCGCGATTATATTGCTGATGGTCATGCCGCTGTTGACGATGCGCTCGATCGCCGAGGAGAAGCGCAATCGCACCCTGAGCCTGTTGATCTCGTCGCCGCTGAGCATGTCGGAAATCGTGCTCGGGAAATACCTGGGCCTGCTGCTGTTCGTCGTTATCCTGGTCAGCATGTTGATGTTGATGCCATTGTCGCTTTACCTCGGCACCAGCCCCGACGGCGGCAAGCTGCTGTCGATTTACCTCGGCATGCTGTTGTTGCTGGGGACCTTCGCGGCGATCGGCCTGTACCTGTCGAGCCTGACCGAAAACCAGACCATCGCCGCGATCTCGACTTTTGGCGTGTTGCTGATGCTGTGGATCGTGGACTGGGTCGGCGGCGCCCTCGACGGCGACCATTCGATACTAACCTACCTGTCGCTGCTGGAGCATCACCAGTCGATGCTCGAGGGTGTCTTCAACACCAGCGATATCGCCTACTACCTGCTGCTGATCACGGCATTCCTGGTGCTGACGATTCGACAGCTCGACCGGGAACGGCTGCTATGAAAGTCGATTCGCGCATGCGCCTGCAATACCGCCTGCAATCGGGCGTATTCCTGGTGCTTTTCATCGCGCTGATCGTGGTGATCGCCTGGATTAGCTATCGCTATCCGATCACGGTCGACATGAGCGCCAACCAGCGCAACAGCCTGTCGCAGGAATCGCTGCGCCTCGTTGCCAGCATCGAGAATCCGCTTGAAGTCACGCTATTCGTGTCGCCGATCAACGACAGCAAGCCCCTGCTCGAAGCCCTGTTCGAGCGCTACCGCGCGGCGCAGCCGAATATCGATTACGAAAGCCTGAATCCCGATCTGTACCCGGACTTGTTGCGCAGCCACGACATACGCTACGACGGCGAGGTGCTGCTCGAGTATCAGGGTCGCAGCGAAAAGGTTTCGCAGGTCAGCGAAGCCAGCGTCAGCAGCGCCATCCAGCGGCTGCTGCGCCAGGGCGAGCGCTGGCTCGTGTTCCTCGAAGGCCATGGCGAACGCAACCCCTACAGCGAAGCCAATCACGATCTCAGCATGCTGGCGACGCAACTGGCGAGCAGGGGTTACACCATCGAAAACCTGAACCTGACCCAGGCCGGCAGCATTCCGCTGAATACCAACGTACTGGTACTGGCCAGCCCCAGGGTGCCGCTGCTGCCCGGCGAGATCGAAATACTGCGCGAGCATATCGAACAGGGCGGCAACCTGCTGTGGCTAGCCGATCCGGAGCAGGCTATCGACGGCCTGGACTTGCTCGCGGATTTGCTGGCGATCGAATTTCTGCCCGGTATAATCGTCGATCCGAACAGCCAGTTGATGGGCCTGGACCGGGTAGATTTCGCGCTGGTAGGTGAGTACCCGCGTCACCCGGTCACGCAGAACCTGGGCAGCCTGTCGTTATTTCCCCAGGCCCAGGCGATCGAATTCCACGGCGAGGACAGCTGGCAACAAAAGAATTTCCTGCGAAGCGACAGCCGCAGCTGGAACGAAACCGGGGAACTGCGCGGCGAAATTTTCAAAGGCGACGACGCAGATGAAAACTCCGGGCCGCTGAACATCGGCCTGACGCTGGAGCGCAGCCTGCAAAACGACGCTGGAGAACTGTTCGAGCACCGCGTCGCCGTGGTCGGCGACGCCGACTTCCTGTCGAACCGCTACCTTGGTAACGGCAGCAACCTGGAGATCGGCGTCAACCTCGTCAACTGGCTAAGCCATGATGACCAGTTGATCTCGATTAGCCCGCGACCCGCGCCCGATACGCGCCTCGAACTATCGCAGCAAAAGCAGCTGGCGATCGCGTTTTTTTTCCTGCTACTGCTGCCACTGGGATTGCTTGTCTGCGGATTTCGAATCTGGTTTAAAAGACGTAAGCTCTGATGTTATCGCGCCGCTGGATCATCAATTTCCTGCTGATCGTCTTGATCGTGCTGTTTACCTACATCGGCAATCGCTTCGACGTCAAAACCGGGTACCAGCCGCCACAGAGTATCACCGGGCTCAAACCGGAACTGATCCAGACCGTGGAAGTCAGGACCGCCGATGCGACCCTGTCGCTTGCGCGCGAGGACAAGCTCTGGTTCCTGCAATCACCGATCCGCTGGCCCGCGAACAATGTCAGCGTCGAGCGCCT
>JAOTUD010000707.1 GCA_029864065.1 Gammaproteobacteria bacterium
CGCGTAGCGTCGAGGAAGCAGTGCTCGATGCCGTGCGCCTGGCCGCGCAGCTAAATGCGCGTTCCGTCTCAGGCCGCGTGCGGGATCTGCGGCTGGCTGTCTACGATCAGGGATTCGACGATGGCTCTGACTTCGTCGCCCGAGACCAGCAGCACGTCGTCCGGCTCGATCCCGTTTTCCTCCATCCAGTCGGTGATGACGCAGTGCGGCAATTTGTGCCGGCAGCCGGGCAGGGTTTCGATGGTGCTCGAGACCGCGGTGATTGCGGCGAGATATTGATAACATTGCATGTCAGTGTCCTCCCTGGTTAAGCGGCCTGCCGACTGGATTGCGCTCGGCGAACCTGCTGCCAATACTTAGTAAACTCGTCTGGCCATGCAAATTTAGTCGCTAAAAATGACGATTTGAATGCAATTGGTGCAGTATTCGCCCGTTTGTGGTGCAGCCGGTTCCCGTTCTGGTGCGTTATCGCCGGTCGATCGCGAGCTCGATCGCGGCGGCGATCTGGTACAGCTTCTCATCGTCCCCGTTGTTCGCCGATAGCATCAGGCCGACCGGTGCTTCGCCCGCGGCGTGGCAGGGCAGGCTGATTGAACAGCCGTCGAAATAATTGACCGTCGCGGTGTTGCGCAGACAGCGCAGGTTTACCCGCCGCGCAGCGTCATCGTCTTCCGTCTCGGCAATCGCCGGCGGTACGCAGGCGACAGTAGGGTAGAGTAATGCATCGGCTTCGAGCGGGGCGAACTGGCGCCTGAACTCGGTGACAATTGCTTCTCTTTCGCGATAGCGCTGCTGCTGCTCGGCATCGCTGATGTTGGCGCCGGCCGCCATGCGCTGACTCACAAACGGGTCGTATTCGGCGAAGTGGTTTTGCAGCATTTCACGCTGCTGTTGCCAGACTTCGTAAACCACCAGCGGGCGTTCGATGAAAAAATCGTCGCAGCGGTCGAGCACCGGCATCGGCGCGTGTACGATGTTGGCGCCGGCGGACTCGAGTAATTCGATAGCGCGCTCGAAGGCGGTTTGCACCGCGTCGTCGAGGCCGGTCATGACGCGCGCTTCAGGGATCACTAATTTTAGCGTTTCGAGTTGCGCCGGCTGCAGCCGCGGCAGCTCGGCGTCGGCCTTGACCCGCGCGCACATCAGTTGATCGAGGAGGAAACAACTGTCGACATCCACCGCCAGCGGGCCCGGCGCGTCCAGCGTCGGCGACAGTGGGTAAATCCCGTTCAGCGACATGCGGCCATAGCTCGGTTTGACGCCGACGACGCCGTTGAAGGCGGCGGGAATGCGGCAGGAGCCGGCAGTGTCGGAGCCGAGCGCGGCCGGCACGATGCCCTCGGCAACGGCGACCGCGCTACCCGAGGACGAGCCTCCCGGCAGGCGCCCGGTCGCGCGGTCCCAGATCGACATTGGCGTGCCATGGTGCGGGTTCTTGCCGATGCCGGAAAACGCGAACTCGCTCATGTTGCTGCGGCCGAAGAATAACAGCCCGGCGGCGCGTAGCGGCGCCACCACGTCGGCGTCGTCAGCCTCGGGCTGCGCATAGTGTTTAAGCACCACCGAGCCTGCCAGGGTGACTTCGTTCCTGATATTGAATAAATCCTTGAGCGCGATCGGAATGCCGGCCAGCGGCGGTAAGGTCTGTGATTTCTCGCGTGCCCGGTCGATCGAATACGCCAGGCTCAGCAGCCCTGGATTGATCGTGGTGAACACCGATTTCGATGCACCGGCGCGCGCAAGCGCCTGTTCCACCAGTTTGCCCGCCGTGGTTTCACCTGCGCGCAATGCCTGCGCCAGTATGCGTAATCCCGCCATGCTCAATCCTCCGGAAAGCGGTAGCCGAGGATTCCCTCGCAGGCCCATTTCGAGTAAACCTTGTCGGCGCGCAGGCAATGCGCTTCGAGTTCATCGGTCGCGGTAAAATCCCAGTCCTGCGGCTTGCCTTTCGCCAGCGCTGCGCGCAGAAACAGGCGTCGCCGCTGGCTGGCGACGATATCCCGCGACAGGGTTTCGACATCCCAGTGGCGCTGAACCAGTTTCGATAATTGCTCGCGACTTGCG
>JAOTUD010000708.1 GCA_029864065.1 Gammaproteobacteria bacterium
TGGGGATACCGTAAAAAGGCCCGGCTCGGCGTCAAATACGTCGCCAGGAAGGGGCGGGTGCTGGTTGGATTTCGCGAACGAAATGCCCCGTTCATAGCCGATATGCGGCGTTGCGAGGTGCTGTTGCCGGAAGTTGGGCACAGGCTCGACCTGCTGGCGGACATGATCGGGAGACTCGATGCCAGGGCGCAGATTCCGCAGATCGAGGTTGCCGCCAACGACGACGCTGTGCAGCTGGTATTTCGGCATTTGCAGCCCCTGTCGGAACACGATCTTGCGCTGCTGCGCGATTTCGGCAGCGAGCACGGATTTTTTATCCAGCTGCAGCCCGGCGGGCCCGAAACGGTGCACAACCTTTACCCCGAGCGGCAGCTGCTCGAGTTCGATCCAGTCGGCGACGGGTGCATCCGCATCGGCTTCAAAGCTGTCGATTTCGTGCAGGTCAACAGCGAAATCAACCGCGGGATGGTCGCGCAGGCGCTCGAATTTCTCGATTTGCAGCCCGAGGACCGGGTTCTGGACCTGTTTTGCGGGCTGGGTAATTTTACGCTGCCGATGGCGCAGCGATGCCTGCAGGTGACCGGAATCGAAGCCGACGAGGCCATGGTCGTGCGTGCGCGCGCGTCGGCGATCGCGAATAAAATCGATAACACCGAGTATTTTGCCGGCGATTTATGCAGCCCCGAACCCGATTTGCAGTGGATGCGGGCCAGCTATGACAAGATATTGCTCGATCCGCCACGTTCGGGCGCAATTGACATAGCGCATCATATCGGTCGTTTTAATGCTTTGCGTATCGTTTACGTATCCTGCCAGCCTTCCAGCCTGGTGCGCGATGCTGGTATTATCTGCGCTCAGGGATACCACATGACGCATCTCGGCATCATGGATATGTTCCCGCAAACCGCGCATGTCGAGTCGATGGCGGTGTTTGAACGGAAACCTGGAGGTGCAACATGAAAACAGTCAGCGCGATAATAAAACCATTCAGGCTCGACGATGTGCGCGCGGCCTTATCGGAGATCGGCATCAACGGCATGACGGTCTACGAGGTCAAGGGTTTTGGCCGCCAAAAGGGGCATACCGAGCTGTATCGAGGCGCTGAATACGTTGTCGATTACATCCCCAAGGTCAAGATCGAGGTTGCGGTCGATGATGACCGGGTCGACCAGGTTATCGACACCATCATAGAAGCCGCCAAGACCGGTAAAATCGGCGATGGCAAGATTTTCGTGACCAACCTCGAAAACGTGATCCGAATCAGGACTAACGAATCGGGGTCATCCGCTTTGTAATAGGGTGCAAAATTTATTAATCTGTAACATTCCAGATAGTCGAAGCAGGGCTGAATGATGAGTGCGAACATGGACTTTGAAAAAAAAGTGGCCGCTCACGAAACGCATCGGGCAGGAACCGATTACCTGATATCGGACAATCCGGCGCGAATATCGGCGGGGAAGGGCCTATACACGGCGCGGTCCGCCGTGACCGCGCTGGACCGGTGGATTGCGGCTAAAATGCTGGGAGTGGTAGGTAACCCGGCGATTACCCTGAAACTATGGAATGGTGAAGCGGTAACGCCGCCGATCGAAAATCCCGTCGCCACGCTCCAGTACCATAGTCGCGGCGCGATGCTGAAAACGATTATCAATCCCGAACTTTATTTCGGTGATCTGTATGCCTGTGGGCAGGTCTCGTTCAGCGGTGACCTGGTCAGGTTCACGGAAATGATCTATACCAACCTGGAGAAGATAGGCCGGGGCGGCTGGTTGCGCAGCCTGATCCTGAAGCTTGGCCATCGCCGTATCGCCAACTCGCACGAAAAAGCGAAGGACAATATTCACCATCATTACGATATCGGCAACGATTTTTACAGGTTATGGCTCGATACCGAACAAATGCAGTATACCTGCGCCTATTTCCCTGATCCGGCGATGACGCTGGAACAGGCCCAGACCGCGAAATTGCACCATGTTTGCCGCAAACTGCAGCTAAAACCCGGTGACAAGGTCGTCGAAGCCGGCTGCGGATGGGGTGGACTTGCGCTGTTCATGGCCAGGCA
>JAOTUD010000709.1 GCA_029864065.1 Gammaproteobacteria bacterium
AGGTCCGCCCCGGCCAGGAGCGCCCGCCGATCCTGGCCTTCGGACCAGGCTCCGAGGTGCCGGTCGAAAAGCAAAACCGGATGTGCACCAACTGCCATAAGGGCAATGACCACATCGGCTGGCAGGGCAGCGCACACCAGGGCGCCGACGTCGCCTGCGTGAATTGTCACAAGCTCCATGTCGCGCGGGACCCGGTGCTCGAAGCGAAAACGCAGCCATCGGTCTGCTACGCCTGTCACCTGCGCCAGCGCGCCGATTTCTCCAAGCCCTCGTCACACCCGGTGCGTTTCGGCCAGATCGGCTGCAGCGACTGTCATCAGCCGCATGGCGCGATCGGGGACGATTTGCTGGTCAGGCCGACACTGAACCAGACCTGCTACACCTGCCACGCGGAAAAACGCGGGCCGGTGCTGTGGGAGCACGCGCCGGTTTCCGAAGATTGCAGCCTCTGTCACACGCCGCACGGTTCGATTCATCCGGCGCTGCTGACGAAACGGGCGCCGCTGCTGTGCCAGCAATGTCATTCTCAATTTGGGCATCCGAGCGTGGCCTTGACGGGTTCGAACCTGGCGAGCGGCACGCTGCAGGCGTTATTGCTGGGCCGCAGCTGTGTGAACTGCCACGTCCAGGTGCACGGGTCTAATCACCCGTCCGGCGTGAAGCTGATGCGATGAGCGGCGCGATGGATCAGATTGCCCCGGGTCTCGAAAACAGGACCTGTATACGACGAGTCAAAACCATCAAGTCGGATGCAATATTGGTGCTTATCCTGCTTACGATGCCGTTGTCTCCTGCGGGCGCCCAGGATACGACCGAGCCGATGGAACTTGCCATCGATACGTCGAAATGGAAGTGTAAATTTTGCGAGTTCGAGGAAGGGTGGTATTCCGACGTCACCCTGGGTGTCGGATACGTCGATGAAGCATCCTTCAAATTTGGAGAGTACAACGGCCTTAACGAGGACGGCGCTTACCTGATCGGTGAAATTAATGCGCGTTATCGCGGCGAGGACGCTGCCTACCTGGACCTGTCGGTTGCCGATGTTGGCCTGGATACGCGGTCGCTCGCGATCGAGGGCGGCCGACAGGGCAGTTACGATCTATTCCTGCGTTACGACGAGTGGCCGCATTTTGTTTCCGACTCGGCGTCGACGCCGTACCTCGGCAGCGGCGGCGATGCGCTGACCCTGCCGGCGGGCTGGGTCAGTGCCGGCAGCACCGCCGGGATGACGGCGCTGCCGCAGACTCTGCGCGAGGTCGACCTCGAGACCCGGCGCAAACGTCTGGGTACCGGCATTTCAATTACCACGGACTCGCCCTGGAGCTATCGCGTCGATCTGCGCCGTGACGACAAGGCGGGTAGCAAGCGCGGCGGGGGCGCTTTCCTGTTCAACAGCGCGCAACTGGTCGAGCCCGTGGATTACCTAACCGACGAGATAGACGCCGCGGTTTCCTATGCCAGGAAAGACTGGCAGGCAAGCCTCGCCTACTACGTATCTACCTTCACCAATAGCAATGAATCCCTGACCTGGGAAAACGCATTTGCGCCAGTCGTTCCCGTGCCCGCCGAGGGTCAGCTCGCGCTGCCGCCCGACAACGAGTTTCAACAGCTGGCGCTGTCGGCTGCATACCAGGTCAATGCTCGAAACCTGCTCAGCGCCGATTTCGCGGTCGGCCATATGGAGCAGAACGAGAAACTGCTGCAGGCCACCCTGAACCCGGCGCTGCTGCCGCTGCTGCCGGCCGACTCGGCCAATGCCGAGGTCGATACCACCAACGCCAGGCTGAAGTTTGTTTCGATGATGACCGACAGGCTTCGATTCAGCGCCTCTTACAGTTACGATGATCGCGACAACAAGACCCCGCAGCTCATGTATGACTGGGTAGTCACCGATATCGTGCCGGCCACCCAGCGCAGCAACCTGCCTTACAGCTATACGCGCAATTCCGTCAAGCTCAAGGCCGACTATGATTACGCCAGGGGCACCCGCTTCGGGGTCGGTTATGATATGGACGACCGGGAACGAACCTTTCAGGAAGTCGACGAAACC
>JAOTUD010000710.1 GCA_029864065.1 Gammaproteobacteria bacterium
CAAGTGGTCTGGAAAAAAACCGGAAGAGCTGCGTGCCGGAGAGCGGGTCGAAATCGATACCGGAAAACAGGATCCGCTCGATTTCGTGCTATGGAAATCGGCCAAGGCGGGGGAGCCCAGCTGGCCTTCCCGATACGGCGACGGGCGCCCCGGGTGGCATATCGAATGCTCGGCGATGTCTAACAGCCTGCTCGGGAATCACTTCGATATTCACGGCGGTGGACAGGATTTACAGTTTCCCCACCATGAGAACGAAATTGCGCAAAGCGAAGCCTGCAACGGGGAAAAGTTCGTCAATTACTGGATGCATAACGGCTTCGTCAGGGTCAACGAAGAGAAAATGTCGAAGTCGCTCGGCAACTTCTTTATTTTGCGCGATGTGCTGAAAAGCTACCGGGCGGAGGAGATTCGCTATTTTATCGTCAGCAGCCATTATCGCAGCCAGCTCAATTATTCCGAGGAGCAGCTCGATAATGCCCGCGCGGCGCTACAGCGCCTCTACGCGGCGTTGCAGGACACGGTTGCCGTCGCTATACCGGTGGGAAGCGAGTACCAGCAGCGCTTCGAGCAGGCGCTGTGCGACGATTTCAATACCGCCAGCGCTATCGCGGTGCTGTTCGACCTGGTGCGCGAGATCAATCGCTGCAAGCGCGAGCACGGCGACGAGCGACACGCGCTGGCCAGCCTGCTGCGTCACCTCGGCGGTGTTATCGGTTTATTGCAGGCCGACCCCGACGAGTACCTGAAGTCCCGGGCCGGGCAGGGCCAGGCAGGGCCTGGCGACGACGAGATCGAAGACCTGGTCGAGCGGCGTCTGCAGGCCCGCGCGGCAAAAAACTGGGCCGAGGCCGACCGCATACGTGACGAGCTGAGCGCCGCCGGAATTGTCATCGAAGATGGCGCAGACGGAACTCGCTGGCGGCGCGGTTAGTCCAACCCGGGTCGGCCGAAACGGCGGTCTATTCAATTGACGGCACTTTTTGATCAGCGTATTATTCCGCGCCTTGTCCGGCGGCAGATTTCGGGGTGTAGCGCAGCCTGGTAGCGCAACTGCTTTGGGAGCAGTGGGTCGGGAGTTCGAATCTCTCCACCCCGACCAGATTTATATGTGGTAATCGTGTAAAATACGGTGGCAGCCGGAATTTTTGAGCGCCCGTAGCTCATTTGGATAGAGCATCGGCCTTTGAGCGCACATTATTATTTTGTTAGTGTGCAATTTGGAGCCTCTATGGGGAAACGGAACCCATGGAGTGGATCGCACTATATCGGGGAAACCTTAACAGTCAGCCAGTGTTATTGGCTGAGCTGATGGCAATCCCGAGGAAACCTATGGTTGACCCATCCAACGGTTGTGGATAGCATTATTTGATGCATCACACGAAGGAAAAGGGCGACCTCGGTGTTTTGAAGGCTCAACTGGATTTATATGAGCAAGGTTATCTAATCTTAAATCCAGTGACCGAACATGCGCCATTTGATTTGGTTGCGTATAAGGATTGTAGCTTTAAAAGGGTACAGGTTAAGTATAAGTCAGTAGATAAATCGGGAAGCATTACCGTTCATTTTCGCTCTTGCTGGGCTGATAAAAATGGAACACATATGCAACAGGTCGATAAAGACGCTTTAGATGTTTATTGTGTATACTGTCCTGATACCGACGAGCGCTACTACCTTGATCCAAAAGATTACAATCGTTCGTTTACGCTGAGGGTAAATACACCGCGTAACAATCAGGCTAAAGACGTTAAGTTGGCAGCCGATTATCGGAGGGTTCCGTAGAGACTATACGTGCGACACCTGAGATGGTGAAGAGATAGTCCAGACCACAAACTCAAGGATGAGGCGTCGAAAGGCGTAGTTGGTATGCTAAGCCGAGGGTAGCAGGTTCGAATCCTGCCGGGCGTGCCATTTTTTGGTGGGCGTAGCTCAGTTGGTAGAGTGCAAGATTGTGATTCTTGTTGTCGTGGGTTCGATCCCCATCGTCCACCCCATATTCACGGCGCCTGCGCGGCAGGCGCCGTCGTTCGTGGCTGTTAAATGCTGGCGAAT
>JAOTUD010000711.1 GCA_029864065.1 Gammaproteobacteria bacterium
AGGATGCGCTTGGCCGCCTCGTCGAGCACGCTGGTGCCGGAGGAGCTGGTGATACGCATATCGATAACCTCGCCGGCGGCGTTCAGCCTGACGCTCATGCGCAGGCGGCCGTCGAGGTTGTGGATTCTGGCCTCCTGCGGATAGTTCAGATTGCCGGTGTGCTCGATTTTCTGCACCCAGGAGGCGAGGTAGCTCGCCTCGATCGCCTTGCGTGTATTCGCGGTCAGCGTAATGGTTTTCGGGCGCCTGGCATAATCGATCGTCATTTGCCTTATTTCGGCCTGCAGGCGTGCGATCCTGGTCGCGCGCTGCTCGGCTTCGCTGGCCTCGCGGCTGTTCGATTCCCTGGCGCGGCTTTGTTGCTGCCGTCCCACCGTATTGTCCGATTCGGACTGGGTAAGGTAGTAAAGCTTGCTGATTGCAAGCTGCTGCTTGCGCAGCTCGGCGCGGTCGCGATCGGACAGGCCCGCCTGGGTCAGCGGGGTCGTGGCGGAAACCGGCGCACCGGGACGGGCTTTTTCGTCGGCGTTGCCGCCTCCCGCCTGGTTTTCCTGCGCCAGGAAATCCGGTTCCTCGACCTCGTCGATAGACCTGGAATTGGCCAGGATGATGTCGAGGCTGGGTAACGGATCGCGGTTGCTGTTATGCGACGGCGTGAAACCCACGCCCAATACCACGATCGCGTGCAGGGTGAGCGCAAGGAATAATGTGAAGCCGAGACGATCACTGGCGGTGATACGGGGCCGGGTTGCTTGAGTTTGAGCCATATTGGGTGTCTATTGTGCCAAGAATGAATCTAGATAACCAGTAAAACTCTTTGAATTAATTAATAATTTCCAGTGGCCATGATACCTTAATATCGAGCTTGTCGGCGAAGCTTGCGCTCGCCAGCATCGCGCGCGAATCGCTGATGATCAGGAAATCATCGATACCTAAGGATAGCGCCAAATCGCGAGGTTTGCGCATGCCGTCGATCATCAGGGCGGTCGCCGCGACATCGGCGCGCACCGGGTCGGGGTCGAGCACGGTCGCCGAACTCTGCCCGCGCGAAGGTTCGCCGCTGCGGGGATCGATGATGTGATGCATTCGCCTGCCCCCCTGCCAGTACTGGCGATGGTAGTTCCCCGACGTAAACAGGCTATGCCTGCCGTCGAGCTGCAGGCTTGCGACGACGCCGGGGGCGAACGGATTCTGAATCCCGATTCGCCACGGTCGCCCGAAACGATTGCCCGCGATCCGCATGTCGCCGCCGGCATTGACGATGTAGTTTTCGACGCCGCTGCGGTCCAGGTAATCGGCGATCAGCCCGACCGCGTAGCCCTTGGCAATACCGCCAAGGTCGATCTGCAGTTCGGGGTTGCTGCTGCGCGCCATGCCGCCGTCGATCTGCAGATCCCGCATTGTCGGCAGGTTGCGCCTGATCGCCGCGACCGCCGCGTTGTCGGCAGCGCCGCCGTGGAAACCGTAGGCCGCGATCAGCTTGCCGAGCGCGGGATTGAAGAAACCCCCGCTGCTGTCGTAGTACTCACGGCTGAGCCGTATCAAATCGACGAGGGATGCGGGGACCGCGACCGTTTCTCCCTGTTGCAGCGCATTGTTGAACCGGGTCAGGTCACTGTCTTCCCAGGCATGCCACTGTTTGCGGTAGCCGTGCAGCCGCGCTTCGATTTCGCCGAGGAGTCGTTCGGCACGCGTCAGATCCCCGCTGATCATCGTAATCTCGATGATGGTGCCGAATTCGAGCAGGTGTTGTTCGACGAGGTGCTGCCGGCGCTCGCAGCCGCCGATGCCGACGATGAACAGTAACAGCCAGATCCGGGTTAAGCGGATATTCGTCGCTCGATACACTCAAACAGGTCTGCGCTGATATTGAGGTCGAAATCGCGATCCAGTTCACGGATGCAGGTCGGGCTGGTCACATTGATCTCGGTAATGTAATCCCCGATCACGTCGATACCGACGAACAGCAGGCCGCGCGCACGAAGTTCGTTCCCGACCTGGTCGCAAAGCCATTGATCGCGTTCGCTGAGCAGCTGGCCCCGGGT
>JAOTUD010000097.1 GCA_029864065.1 Gammaproteobacteria bacterium
GGCGTTGATCCGGTACGGTTTGAAAGCTCCCGAGTTTCGCGTGACCGGGCCCGCGCAGGCGGCAGCCGCGGCGCAGCAAATCGGGTTCCCGGTGGCGCTCAAGCTGATCAGCGATGAAATATCGCATAAGGCGAAAATGGGCGGTGTGCGGCTCGCGCTGGATTCGGTTGCGGCGGTCGATGCCGCGGTCGGCGAAATCGCCGCGGCGGCGCGGCGTCACAACGGCGCCGAGATAAGCAGCTTCCTGGTCGAATCGATGGTCGCCGACCCGCGCGCCGAATACATCATCGGCGTCAAACGACAGGCCGCGATGGGACTCGCTCTGATGATCGGTCGGGGCGGCGTCGAGGTCGAGCAGCTGAACCGGCATGCGACGGTGTTGCTGCCGCTGGTCTCATCCGACCTGGCGCGGGCGCTGGCAGCCATCGGGCTGACCGAGGCCAGCCTGGGCTACCGACAGCTGCTCGACGCCGTTCATGCCGTTGCCGCGTACGCGCTCGATCACGTCACGCGCCTGCGCTCGCTCGACGTAAACCCGGTAATCGTTACCGCGGCTGGCGCGGCCATCGCCGCGGACGCATTCATCGTATTGTCCGAGGAGAACTGAAGATGGCGGCAGAAAATGCTATCGGCCTGGCGGGTCCCGAGTACGAAATGGATATCGAGCGTGGCAAGATCCGAGACTTTGCGCGCGCAATGCATGCGCCCCTGCCGGAATACCTCGCGGGCCGGCGACCGCTGATCCCGGCGACCTTTCTGATAACCGCAGCCTACGGCTGGGGCTACTCGCTGGAGCGCCCGCGCGGCACCGTGTTCGAGCAGATCGACCACGATCTCTCGGTGCCGCTGCATGCCGAGGAGTCGTTCAGCTTCCACCGCGCGCTGCCGCGCGCCGGCGATCGCCTGCTGTGCCGGGCTTCGCTCGAGGACGTGCGCCGCAAACAGGGCGGACGCGGCGGCGAACTGACCTTTCTGACCATGTTGACCGAGTTTCGCGACGACGCGGGTGAACTGGTCGCCGAAGAACGTTCGACCACGGTAACCACGGCCAACTCGCCCGACGCGAACGACTGGAACGTCGATATTCCTGACTACCGGCCGGACTATCCCGACAACCTCGATCCGGGCGATCCGTTCGCGCATATCGATCGTGTGGGCTGGGATCAACTGGAACCAGGCGCGGGGCACGGCAAGATCGAAACCGGTCCGCTGCGAATCGGCGACATCGTGCGCTTCCAGGGCGTCGTCGGCGAGGACAACCCGCTGCACTACGACCTGGTCTGGGCCAACAGCCGCGGCTACCCGAACGTTTTCGGGCTGGGTTCGCACCAGGCCAGCATGCTTGCCGCCTATGCCGCCCACTGGCTCGACCCGGCCGCGGTGCGGTTCTTCAAGGCCAGGTTCCGCAACGTCTACTGGCCGGGCGAACCTCTCGCCTACCAGGCGCTCGTGTCCCGCA
Organism: Gammaproteobacteria bacterium; assembly: GCA_029864065.1. Classification (GTDB taxonomy): domain Bacteria; phylum Pseudomonadota; class Gammaproteobacteria. The sequence continues at coordinate 1,460 of JAOTUD010000097.1, forward strand.
AGTACCGCGACGCCGATTCGGGCCACCGCATGGCGGAGCTCAGGCTTGCCTGCACCCGCAACGATAACGACCCGGTAGTAGACGTCTGGATGACGCTGGACTTCGACCTTTAACTAATCGAGCACCGCGTTAACCGCAATCCGGGGAGGGAATGCCCGCAGGGCCGGGTTATTCCTTCGCAACGAACTTCAACGACTGGCGGGCGGTGCGCCGCGCATGGCGGCGCTTCAACGGGGATTCGAAAAAGCGGGTCAGGGCCGCAACCAGTAGTTCGGCGTCCGCAATGTCGAGATTTGCGACTTCCGCCCGTACCGACAGCGCCGTTTTCAGCAAATGTACCGCCACGATATGCTCGCCCTGTCCGTGGTCGAGCACGCGTTCCAGCAACTCCGCCAGTTTGCTGTCAGGATCTTCGGGTCTCCAGCCCCGCAGATCCGGTTCGGCGACGGTAAAGCCGGCATTACGGCCGTTGAAACAGGCCATTTGCATCAAACCCTGCGGCCACAGCTCCGGGAAGCGCGAACACTGTTGCCGCACCGCGTTGGCAAATGTCAGGCCGTGGGTAAAATCCAGCCAGCCGACGTTGCCGGATACCGGAACCCGTATCTTGTCCTGCTGTGCGATATCGAAGCCGAGCAGGTTGATCGCGTTGGCCAGCAACAACGCCCGGTAGATATCCTGCGGCGGACGGCCGCTGCAGGCAAGGGTCGCCTTCAGCGACTGCTTGATGCCCTTGCGTCGCCAGGTTGCAGGATCGGGTTTGCGCTTTCCCTGGCCCCATTTTTCGAGCAGCTCGCCATAGGCGCGGAATTCGGGAATCCTGTCTTCGCGTGATGCAAAAATCATTTCGCGCACCAGCGACAGCAGCAGTGGCTCCATGATCGTCTCGCCCAGGCACTCGATCAGGCGGGCGGCCTTGGTCAGGTAGATCAGCGCATGCCCGAAATCGTTGTAATGGCTTAACGCCGCGCGCGTCAGCGACGCTTCGAAATCGGCGAATCCCAGGCCATCCCGGATGCCGCCGCGAATGCCCGAGACCGCGGCATCCTCGTTTTCGGCTTCGATATCGTCTGCGAATTTGTGCGCGTCGAAGGGTATCGACTCGGATGTAAACGGGTACTCGCGCTCGCGTAATACATCGAAGGCGACATGCGCGACGCTTTCCACCAGGCAAACCAGCTGCGATTCGGCATCGCCCGGGTGCTCGTCGTAGAGTAGCAGCCAGTCCGCCATGCCCGCGTAGGCATGGGTCCAGCCGAATTCCATGCGTTGCCAGGACCAGTCTATCGCAAGGCGCAACACGTCGAGCGGATCGGCACCGATGCGAATCAGGCGCGCGGTTTCACGCGCGATGCGATCGTAACTGTAATCGTCGAACGCATCGTGCAGGCTGTCGACGGTCTCCGCGTAGCGTTGCCGGAAGGGTTGTTCGGAAATGTCGACCCAGATATCGTTGCCGCGGATTTCGGTCGGGTAGATGCGTAATTTATCCCCGCCATAGAGATTTTCGCCGCTATCCAGGTCAAACTTCCAGTTGTGCCAGTTGCAGGTCAGGACGCAATCCGGCGACAGGCTGCCTTCCGACAGCGGGTAACCCTCGTGCGGGCAACGATTGTCGCAGGCCCTGATGCCGTCGGGCGTAACGAACACGGCAATCTGCTTGCCCGCAACCCGCACCATGCAGGCCTCTTGCCATTCGAACTCGCCCAGCGATATCAACCTGTGCCAGTCTCGCTCATCCAAATTTGCCGGTGTCGAATTTTTCGCCATCTAGATTGCCTGGTCGTGATTGGACAAGGAGCAAGGGACTAGTCGCGGAATGAAGGATCCTGCCGGTCGAGCAACCTCAACACGGCGTTCCAGGCGAGTTCGACATGTTGCCGGGTTTCGGTCGCGCGCGCCTTGCCGTCCGCCGCGAGCTCGTCGACGATTGCGGGCGCCGGCGTCACGATGTCCCTGCCCGAAGCGAGCACGTCGACCTGCACCTTGCAGGCATTCTCGACCGTGTAAAGATAATAAAAGGCCTCGGCCACGCTGCGCCCGACGGTCAACAGGCCGTGGTTCTGCATGATCATGATCCACTTGTCGGCCATATCGGCGCCGAGTCGATCGCACTCGTCGCTGCCCGGGCGCGCGATGCCGTATTCGTGGTAGCAGAGCATGTCGCGAATCTCGTTGGCCTGTTGCGTCAACGGCAGTAGCCCGCATTCCATGCACGAAACCGCCATGCCCGCGCGGGTATGGCTGTGCAGCGCGACGTTGACGTCGGGCCGAGCCCTGAGCATCGCGCTATGGATCGCGTGACCGGCCTCGTTGTAGGGATAATCACCGTCGATGACGTTGCCATCGAAGTCCACCTTGATCAGGTTGCTGGCGCATATCTCGTGAAACAGCAAGCCGTAGGGATTGATCAGGTACTGCCGCTGCTGTCCGGGCACGCGGGCGCTCAGGTGGGTAAAGATCGAATCGGTCCAGCCATAATGGACAAAGGCGCGGTAACAGGCCGCGAGCTGAACTCTGAGCTGCCATTCATCCTCGCTGCAGCGCGTTGCGACGAGATGCGGATCGGGATTACTCATGATTCCTCCGTTTCGATGTTCAATTTTTTACCGCCTTTTGCCGCGGGCCCAGTTTGCGGCTCAGGTACTGGTAGAAATCCCAGATGGTGCCCTCCAGGTCGGGGCCGGCCAGGGGTCCCGGTCGATGGAAGCGCGAGCCGAGCCCCTGCTGCAGCCTGACCAGCACCTGCTTGTCCTCGTCCATGGTATGCTGAAACAATTCGATCGCGTTATCGATATCCCGCCGGGACCAGTGATCGCCGTGAAAAATCAGGCCCATCTTGACGCTGACCTGCGACGTGTTCAACGGGCGCAGGCATAAAAACGAACTGTAGTCGCTGCCGATACCCACGGTCAGCCCCGGCGGCACCGCGAACATGACGCAGGTATCCATCTCCCTGTCGGACAGGTCCGGGTGGCCGATGCGATCGGCGGGCAGGCGCGAGGTAAAACCGACGCTGTAACCGAAATGACGTTTGCCCGGTTGCAGATGAGTGCACAGGCGACTCGGGTTGACCTTGTGCAGGGTTTCCCGGTGCAACGGCGTCAGGTGATAACCCTCCATGAAATTCTCCAGCAGGCACTTCCAGTTGGTGTCCCAGACCTCGTCGGCAAGGTAACCCAGCGACATTTGTTCGAGGTGGTAATTTTTTATCACCGTTTCCAGCGGTGCGAGTTCGCGGGCTAGCGCGGGCGCCCTCGGGTTCAGGTTTACGAATATGAATCCCTGCCAGAATTCGCATTTCAATTCCGGCAGCCGGCACTGCTTCAGGTTGAAAGCCTGGTGGGATTCCATGTGCGGGGCATTGAGCAATTGACCGGTCGTGTCATAAGCCCAGTGATGATAAGGGCACAGGAATTTTTTGGTGTTGCCGCTGCCGCTGGCAATGACGGTGCCGCGATGCCGGCACACGTTGGACAGCGCGCGAATGACGCCGTCACTGCCGTGCACGACCAGTATGGGTTCGCCGATTTGATCGAAGCTGAAAAAGTCCCCGGCCTTCGCGACTTCCTCGACACGGCCGACGCAGAACCAGTCTTTCAGAAACAGTTCCCGGCACTCGGTCTGCAACCACAACGGGTCGGTATAAAAGGATCCAGGTAATGAAAATCCGCGGTCATAATTCGCGCCTCTGATCGATCGCAGGGTCTTGCGAAACGTCGGGCTTAACACGCCGTTAGGTTGCCGGGACATGGTTTGATCCCCTCTTCTGAATTAACCGGCCAACGCTGTCCGCGGCCGGGCGAACAGGCCGCATTCTATTCGATTTCGCGCCTTCGCTCACGTCAAATACGCGGCCCGCGTAAATATTCGGCGCAACGGTCGTTGCAACAAGCCGTGACGCCTGCGACTCGCGATACGGCGGGGTTATTCTCACGCGCAGCATAAACCGGCAACTTGAATATCCTGTGCTATGCTTTTTTGCTGATATCCATCAATTCCGATGAGGAATAGTTATGAGTCAAGTAATGAGCGAAGCAAATCCGTATACCGCTCCCGACGCGGCACTGGATACCGGGCTCGACGCGCTTTACCAGCCCAAGATCTTTTCTTTCAACGGCAGAATCGGCCGCATGCGTTACCTGGCCTACGGTTTCGGCATCAGTTTCCTGCTAGTGGCGCTAGTCTCCTTTCTAACTGCTATGGCGGGGGCCATGGGCGCGGGTATGGGCGATTCCTCGATGGGAATCGTAGGAATCATCCTGATTGGCCTGATTTACATCGCGGTTATCGTATTATCGGTGGCCTTCGCCAAGCGCCGGTTCAACGACCTGAATCGCAGCGGCTGGTGGCTGCTCTTATTTCTAATCCCGGTTGTTAATCTGATCGTGTCGATTTACCTGGTATTCTTCCCGGGTACCGAAGGGCCCAATAATTTCGGCCCGGCTCCGGCGGCCAATTCGATCGGCGTTTTGATTGTGGGCTGGATAATTCCCGTACTGTTCATCCTCGGCATCGTCGCGGCGGTCGCGATTCCGCAGTACCAGAGCTTCGCCCCCGGCGGGTAGTAAATCCCCCCAGATCAGCGGAAAGCGGGCATTACCTCGTTACAGAATAGCGCCATCGATTTTTTCTGTTCCTTCTGCCCGAGACCCATGCTGGCATAGTAAATGAAATCGTCCACGCCAAGCGCCTCGTAGCGCTTGAGCTTGGCGATCACCTGCTCGGGCGAGCCGAACATCAGGTTCTCCTCGAGCATGTCGGCGTTGTACTGCTCGCGGTCGGTCAATTCCTCGAGCGGTATCTGTTTCGGAAAACCGTTGTTGACGTCACCGAGATTACGGAACAGGTTTTCGAACTGGCCGAGCACGGTCTGGATCGCCCTGATAGCGGCGTCGCGGCCAGCATCGTCATCATAGAGCGCGGTGTGGCGCATCATCGCGAAGGTCGGACGCGACGCGTCGGGATGCGCTGCGATGGCCTCGTCGAGTTGCGACTTGTACAACTCCGCTTCCGCAAACGGCCGCGTCAACGGCCACGACATGACGTGGCAATTATTCTTTACCGCGTAATCGAAGGTGATCGGCGAGCGCGCCGCGACCCAGATCGGCGGATGCGGTTTTTGCACCGGCTTGGGCACCGAGGTCGAGCTTGGAAACGACCAGAATTCCCCGTTATGCTCGTAGTCTCCGGCCCACAGCGCCTTCAGCGCGGGCAGCATTTCATGCACGTACCTGTAAGCATCGGATTGCTTGAGACCCGGATGCATGCGGTCGAATTCGCGCTGGTAGGCCCCGGAACCGATGCCGAATTCGAGCCGCCCGCCGCTCAGCAAATCCGTCATCGCCGCCTCGCCGGCGAGGTTTATCGGGTGCCAGTAGGCGGCGACGGCGACCGCGGTGCCGAGCCGTATGTTGTCCGTGTGACCTGCCCACCAGGTCAGGATCTGGAACGGGTTCGGCGCGATCGTCATTTCCAGTGCATGGTGCTCCGCGGCCCAGGCGACATTGAAACCGGCCTGATCGGCCATCTGCACCATTTCGAGCGTGTGCCTGGCGACATCTTTCATGTCGATGCCGTCGTTCATACGCTCGAGGTTGACTGCTAACTGAAATTTCATGTGACTCACCCTTTATCGATGCTTGTTACTGGTTTTTGATCGCCCCGGGGGCTCTTCTCGAATATTAATCCTATTCCTCGAACCTGGATACTTCCTCGAGCAGAATCGGGATCGCGAGGTTACAGGAATGGATGCCCATCACCGTCGTCAACTGGATCGTTTCGAGGATCTCCGCCATGCTCGCGCCTGCCTTCAACGCGTTCTGGATATGCCGGCGCACGCCGGGAGCGTACAGGTGCGTGGTCGCGGCGTTGATCGCGACCAGGATCAATTCCTTGTATTTCTGTTCCAGCGGACCCTTCGATTGCGGCACGCTGCGAAACGCGAGATAGGCTTCGAGAAAGTCCGGGTCGAGTTCGTGAAACTGCTCCCACAGCGGGTTCCAGTCGCCCTTCGCGCGATGCGCGTCGGTGTGCGGATACTGCTTGTCGCCGCCGGCCATAGGCCTAGCCTCCCCGATGCTTGAACGAATCGCGGCGAAAGCTGTACAGCGCCGCGGGATCGACGGCGATGTCGACGACCGCGGGCCTGCCGCATTCGAGGGCGGCCTGCACCGCCGCGCCGACCTCGGCGATGCGTTCCGCGCGAAAACCCGCGGCGCCGTAGAGCTCGGCGACCTTGTCGAAGGGCGGGCTCGAAATGTTAGCGCCGATATAGCGTTGCCCGAAGAAGTCGCGCTGGTAGGCTTTTTCCGCGCCCCAGCACTGGTTGTTCATGACGATGGTGACGGTATTGATGCCGTGATCCACCGCGGTGCTAAGTTCCGACAAGGTCATGCCGAAACCGCCGTCGCCCATCATGCTGACCACGGGCCGCTCCGGGCGCGCCACCTTGACCCCGAGACCGCAGGC
>JAOTUD010000712.1 GCA_029864065.1 Gammaproteobacteria bacterium
TACCCGATTCCAGAGGGCTACACCACCGACACTTTCTTTCGCCACGTCGCCGAGCAGGGGCTGGAACGACGCCTCGAGTTTCTGCGACTGCAACAACCCGGCGGCGTGGAACTCGACCGCGAGCCCTATGACCAGCGCCTCGCGCTCGAACTCGACGTCATCATCGGCATGGGTTTCCCGGGATACTTCCTGATCGTCATGGACTTTATCGAGTGGGCCAAGAACCACGAGATACCCGTCGGGCCGGGCCGCGGCTCAGGCGCCGGCTCGCTGGTCGCCTACGCGTTGAATATCACCGACCTGGATCCGCTCGCCTACGAACTGCTGTTCGAGCGCTTTCTCAATCCCGAGCGGGTGTCGATGCCGGACTTCGATATCGATTTTTGCATGGACCGCCGCGACGAGGTAATCGAATACGTTGCCGACCATTACGGCCGCGACCAGGTTTCGCAAATCATCACCTACGGTACGATGGCGGCCAAGGCGGTCATCCGCGACGTCGGCCGGGTCATGTCGCATCCTTATGGATTCGTCGATCGCATCGCCAAGCTGGTGCCGTTCGAGGTCGGCATGACCCTCGAGAAGGCGCTACAACAGGAAGAGGCGCTGCTGGAGCTGTACCAGCAGGAGGAAGAAGTGACGATGCTGATCGACATGGCGCGATCGCTCGAGGGGCTGACCCGGAATGTCGGCAAACACGCGGGCGGGGTCGTCATCGCGCCCAGCCATCTAACCGATTTCACCCCGCTATACTGCGAACCGGGTGGTTCCAGCCTGGTGTCGCAATACGACAAGGATGACGTCGAGGCGGTAGGCCTGGTCAAGTTCGATTTCCTGGGACTGCGCACGCTGACCATCATCGACTGGGCGGTGCGCGCGATCAACGCGCGCAGGCCGGACACGGAACAGCTCGAGATCGAGCGTATTCCGCTCGACGACGCGGATACCTTCAAACTGTTGCAGGCTTACCAGACCACGGCGGTATTCCAGCTCGAATCGCGCGGCATGAAAGATTTGATAAGGCGCCTGCAACCCGATCGTTTCGAGGACATCATCGCGCTGGTGGCGCTGTTCCGACCGGGACCGCTGCAATCCGGCATGGTCGACGATTTTATCGACCGCAAGCACGGCCGCGCCCGCGTCGAGTATCCGCACCCTGCGCTCGAGGCCATCCTGAAACCGACTTACGGCGTCATCCTGTACCAGGAACAGGTCATGCAGATCGCCCAGGTGCTGGCCGGTTACACCCTCGGCGGAGCGGACATGCTGCGCCGCGCGATGGGCAAGAAAAAGCCCGAGGAAATGGAGCAGCAGCGCGCTATTTTTACCGACGGCGCGGTCGCAAACCAGGTCGAGGCCGCCACCGCTACCTATATTTTCGACCTGATGGAAAAGTTCGCCGGTTACGGTTTCAACAAGTCGCACTCGGCGGGTTACGCGCTGGTTTCGTACCAGACCGCCTGGCTGAAGGCGCATTACCCCGCCGAGTTCATGGCGGCGGTGCTGTCCGCCGATATGGACAACACCGACAAGATCGTCACGCTGATCGACGACTGTCGCAGCATGCCGCTCGATATCCGTCCGCCCGACATCAATCGCTCGGTCTACCAGTTCACCGCGGGCAACGAGCGCCAGATTTATTACGGCCTCGGCGCAATCAAGGGCGTCGGACAAGGCGCCATCGAAAGCATCATCGAACGCCGTCGCGACAGCGAATACCGGTCGCTGGACGATTTCTGCGCGCGGGTCGATGCGTCGAGGAGCGGCCGCAAGGTTATCGAGGCCCTGATCAAGGGTGGCGCGATGGATTGTTTCAGCGCGAATCGAGCCGCGCTGATGGCACATCTGCCTTACGCGCTGCAGGCCGCCGAACAGCAGCGCAATAACCTCGACGCGGGTATCAACGATATGTTCGGTTCGATTTCCCCGGTCAGCGACGAGGCTCGCGCGCTCCCCGACTGCGAAGCCTGGGATGAAAAGCAGCGGCTGGTGCTCGAGAAAGAAGCCCTCGGGTTGTTTCTGACGGGGCATCCGCTGGCCATGG
>JAOTUD010000713.1 GCA_029864065.1 Gammaproteobacteria bacterium
GAAGGTGGAGCGTGTGCGGGTGCTGGCTTCGAAGAAAAGGTTGGCGACCGTGATGCCGCGCAGGATCGGTACCTTCTTGATGGTGCGACCGGCAACCGAGGTAAAGGATTCGGCGGTGTCCAGAATTTCGGTAAGAATTGCCGGATTCAGGCCCTCGATGCTCAGAAAATGCCGCAGCCTGCCCTTGTCGTCGAGCTGGATGTTGCTACTCGGCATGACGCTCCCGGGTTTTGATCACCAGCCGCAGCGGTTCGGGCCCCTCGAGCTTGATATGGCTGCTGGAATCGAGCTCCGTGGTGGCGCCGACGACGTCGGGCTGCACCGGGATTTCGCGTTCGCCGCGATCGACCAGGATCGCGAGCACGATTTTCCTGGGCCTGCCGTAATCGAAGATTTCGTTCATCGCGGCGCGCACGGTGCGCCCGGAATGCAGCACGTCGTCCACCAGGATGATGGTCTTGTCGTCGATGTCGGTCGGCAGGCTCGATGGCTTTACCGTCGGATGCAGACCGGTACGGGTAAAGTCGTCACGGTAAAACGAAATATTCAGCCGCCCCAGTTCCGCGTCGGGCGCGATGCGTCGCCGCAGTTGCTCGGCGATCCAGGCGCCGCCGGTCTCGATGCCGACGATGATGGGTTGCGATGCGGGGGAGGAAAAATAGGGAGTCAGTTCCCGGGAAAGCTTTTCGATCAGCGATTCGACTGAGGGTAGGGACACTTAAACTCCGCTTGTCTGTGCGCAGGCTTTATAGCATAAATTGCCTGTGAATACATTACTCCCCAACCGCGGTAAATACGGGGACACAATACTTAATTCATCTGCCTCGTCGAACTGATTTGAACAAAAATCAGGGAATTAAGTATTGTGTCCCCTTGTTTATGAACAACCTGGCGTTCTCCCCCGCCTCTGCGAGAACCTTGCAGCGGAATCAGACTGGCTCGGCGTCGGCGTGCTCGCGCAGCCAGGACTCGGTGATCAGCGCGGCCGCGATGCTGTCGATTTCGGACTTGGATTTGCGGCGCTGGTTCTCGATCGCGACCTGGTAAGCCTCGCGCGTGGTCAGGCGCTCGTCGATGAGCACGGTGTTGACGCCGAAGCGCCCCTGCAGTTGCCGTCCGAAGCGTCTGGCGCGCGCGCTCATCGCCTGGTGCTCGCCCATCATGTTGAGCGGCAGGCCCACCACCACGACCTGCGGACGCCATTCGTCCAGGATCGATTCGATGCTTTTCCAGTCGTTGTTCCTGATCGCGGCGAGTGGATTCGCCTGCCGGGTCAGCGTTTGCCCGACCGCAACGCCTATCCATTTGGTACCGAAATCGAAACCGATGACCGTCTTTATCGGCTCAGCCATGCGCCGTGGATTCAGGCGTTTCCACTGACCGGTGAGAGGGAGTTGATGTCGAAACCGAGCGAGTCGAAGGCAACCTGCCACTTGTTTTCCGGTTTCTCGTGAAACAGGAGGTCCGGGCTGCAGGTCGAGGTGAGCCACGAATTCTGCTGCAGTTCCGATTCGAGCTGGCCCGAGGCCCAGCCTGAAAATCCGAGTATCACCAGGTAATCCTCGGGTCCATGGCCTTCGGCGATAGCCTGCAGTATGTCGACCGAGCTGGTCAGGTGAATACCGCTCGATACCTCGACGCTGTTTTGCCAGTGTCCCGCCGTGGAATGCAGCACGAAGCCCTGTTCGAGCTGCACCGGGCCCCCGATATAAACCGGTTGCTGCCGGATCGACTCGTCATCGCAGTGGATGTCGAGCTGTTTGAAGATGTCGTCGAGTACCTGCGAGGTTTCGTGGTTTACCACCAGTCCCATGCTGCCCTGCTGGCTGTGCTCGCACATGTAGACCAGGCTGGACGCGAAAATGGGGTCCTTGATTGCAGGAGTCGCGATCAGGCATTTGTCGACGAGGCTGGCTGTTTGCTGTGACATATCCGGGTACTAGCTTACCCCGCTTTGCGTTTTAAATCGATTGCTTTTGAAATCCCAGGTGCGGATTATGACAATTTGGTCGGCGCGTTCTCTCCGTTCCTCGGACAATG
>JAOTUD010000001.1 GCA_029864065.1 Gammaproteobacteria bacterium
GGATTCGAATTTGTCAACCAGGTCGCGGGCGGCGCGATACCGTCCCAGTTCATTCCTGCAGTAGAGAAAGGAGTGCGGCAGGTGCTGGACCAGGGCCCGCTGGCGGGTTATGCCATGCAGGATATTCGCGTCATTGTCTACGATGGCAAGCACCACTCGGTAGACTCGAAAGAAGTGGCATTCATGGCTGCGGGGAAAAAAGCCTTCATCGATGCGATCTTGAAGGCCGTACCGATCGTGCTAGAACCCATCGTCAAGACTTCGATCGTGGTGCCCGCCAACTGCGTTGGTGATATAACCGGTGATCTTGCTGCCAGACGCGGCATGATCAGCGGAACCCTGTCGCAGCCCGATGATCGCATCGAAATCACCGCCGAGGTGCCCTTGAGTGAGCTAGCCAATTACCAGTCGACGTTAAAATCGGTGAGTGGCGGCGAAGGCAACTACAATTTCGTCTTCAGCCATTACAGCCCGGTACCGCCCGCTAAACAGAAGGAACTGGTGAACGCTTATGCTCCGGGGGAACCGGTCGACTGACTAGAGCGAATAAATACCTCCTTCCCTCTACGCTAACCTTGCGCCGCGGGCGAACGCCTTGGATCGATTTCGTCTGGTCGGAGATTTTTTCTCAGTGTCTGCATTTTAGTGTTTAGCAAGCTGCCAAGGTTGGCGAATTTAGTCGAAATCAATGAATAGATCGATCAGGAAGTCTGCGCGTTTAAGGTTTTAGTGCGCGATAGACCACATTGCGGAAATCCCGGCGGCCGGCGTGGTGCAGCGACGGCAGGTATTGTTGCATCAGGATCGCAACCAGCTGCTCGGCGGGATCGACCCAACAGTAGGTGTCCGCCATGCCACCCCAGCCGAAGTCGCCCGCCGAGCCGGCGGCGGCGGTGTGGGCCGGGTCGATGTTGACGCAATAACCGAGGCCGAAGCCGTAGCCGCTGAATTCCGCCGGCGCGACGCCGTTGAAACTCATCGGCAGCAGTTTCTCGGGGACGTGGTTCTGGGTCATCAGGCTGACGGTTTCGGGTTTGATAACACGGTAACCGTTAAATTCGCCGCCGTTCAACATCATCTGCGCGAAGCGCCAGTAGTCGCGCGCGGTCGACGTCAGGCCGCCACCGCCTGAATGCAGTCGCACCGGGATGCCCGACAGCGCCGATATAAACGGCGAAGTCTCGTTGTGCTCGAGCTGCGCCAGCGGATCGTCGTCGGTGTAACCGTACAGGATCGCGAAGCGATCGATCTTGTCCGCGCTTACTTCGAACGAGGTGTCGGTCATTCCAAGCGGATCGAAAATGGTCTGCTGCAGGTAATCGGCCAGCGGCATGCCGCTCATCAGTTCGACCAGGTAGCCGCAGATGTCTGTCGCGATGCTGTAATGCCACAGGGTGCCGGGCTGCGCGACCAGCGGGAACTCGAACAGGATCTGCAGCACCTGTTCCATGGTCTGGTCCTGGATACGGCCGCGCCAGACTTTTGCATAGAGCTCGTCGACTGGAAACTTGTCGGGTTGGAATCCGTAGCTGAAGCCCGCGGTATGGGTCAGCAGCTGGCGGATCGTGATGTCGGATTCGATCTTGCCCTGCTGGTAAACCTCGAGGTTCGCGAGCGCGGGAATCCAGCGTCTTGCGGCATCGTCCAGCTCGAAGTGACCCTGCTCCATCAGAGTCATCAGCGAGACGCTGGTAATCGGCTTGGTCATCGAGTAGATGCGAAAAATAGTATCCTCGCAAATCGGTGTCCCGCCCGCGATATCGGCGTGACCGTGACAGCCGAGATACTCGATTTTGCCGCCGCGGCTCACCAGGGCCAGCATGCCGGCCGATTTGCCGGAGACGACATAGCTCGCCATCATTTGCTCGATCGCCTGTGGGTTGAACCCGGTGCCCTCGCCGGATTTTTTCATATCGAAAATCCTTTCAGCGCGGTGTCGATCGCGGCAACCGTTTTATCGGCGTCGGATCGCGAAAAGGGTAGCGGCGGCCGCAATTTCAGGACCTGGCCGTAGCGGCCCGAGGTACCGGTGATTACACCCTGTTCGGCGATGAGGCTGCCCAGGTGCCGCAATTGCTCGCGCGACAGCGGTTCGCGCGAATCCCTGTCCGCGACCATGTCCAGGCCCCAGAACAGGCCGAAGCCCTGCACGTCGCCGATCGGTTCGTGGCGCCCGGCCAGTTCGCGCAAACCCGCCTCGAGGTAAGCGCCGGTTTCGAGAGCGTTGTGCAGCAGGCCCTCGCTTTCGATGACGTCGATCACCGCCTTGCCCACCGCTGCCGATACCGGGTTGCCGCCGAAGGTGTTGAAATAATGATAGTGGCGCGAGTAATCGTCGATGACGTCGCGCGTGGTCGCCATCAGCGCGAGCGGATGGCCGGCGCCCATGGGCTTGCCGCAGGTCAGGATATCGGGCTGGAACCCGTAGTTGTTGCAATTCCACCAGTCCTTGCCGCTGCGACAGTATCCCGACTGCACCTCGTCGGCGATGACGAGCCCGCCGCGCTTGCGTACCTCGGCGCACAACCCGAGCACGTAGTCGGTCGGCGCCAGCAGAGGTCCGTTCGAATCCCAGGCCACGTCGATCATCACCGCGGCCGGTTTATAACCGCGCTGCTCGAGCCGGTCCAGCTCCTGGCGCGCCAGCTCGAGATACCTGGCGCCGGCCTCGGGATCGTCACGGTGGTAAGGGCCGCGATAAAGGTTGGGCGGTTCGATTACGGCGAGCCAGTCCGGCCGGTCCTCGGGCGGGTAACTGTCGGTAGAAAGCCTGCGTGTCAGCTCGGAGACGCCATGATAAGACGCCTCGGTCACGATCAGGCCCTGCTGCCCGCTGACGTGGCGCGCGACCTGCGCGGCGAGGTCGTTGGCCTCGCTGCCGGTGCAGGTAAATATGCAGATCTCGATATCGCCGGGCATTCTTTCGACCAGCATCTCACCGAGCTCGACGATCCCCTCATGCAGGTAGCGCGTATGCGTATTGAGCGTGGCGGCCTGCTTGCACAGCGCCTCGACCACCCGCGGGTGGCAGTGCCCGACCGAAACCACGTTGTTGTAGCAGTCGACGTACTGGCGGCCGTCGGCGTCCCATAGCGCGGTGCCGGAACCTCGCACCAGGTGTAGCGGCCGATCGTAAAAATTCTGGTAGGTCGGGCCGAGCGTTTTCAGGCGGCGTGCGATCAATTCCTGGTTGTTCATGTGTGGAGATCCTTCAGTGGATTTCAGGATTCGATGCGAACCCGGGTATCGCCGCCGAGTATCGGTTTGGTCAAACTGATGCTCATGCCCTCGGCAGCGCAGACGCTGCGCGTGGGCGCGCGGTGAGACTTGAGGTAGTTCTGATTTTCGATCTGGATTTCATCGAGTTCGGAGTCGCTTCGATCGGGGTCGTGGTGGAACATGACCAGCGTGCCGACCTCGGCATCGGTCGCCAGCTGTCGGGCCTGGGAAATCAGCGTGTGTCCCCAGCCGTGCTTGTGCGGCATGTCGTCCTCGGTGTACTGCGCATCGTGAATCAGGACGTCGACGCCGTGCAGGTAGTTGACCCATTGATCGTAACTGGTAACGGGTTTGTGCGGCGGAACGAGTTCATTGTCGGTGACATAGGCGCAGGTAGCGCCGTTTTCATTGATCTTGTAGGCAACGCCGCCACCGGGGTGATTCAGTTTCTGCTTGATTAACTTGATGCCCTCGCGCTCGTAAAGCTCGCTTTCGATCCCTTTGAACTTCGCAATATTGTACGATGGCAGGTCTTCGGCCTTCACCGGAAAATGCGTTCCGTCCATTTGCTCGAACAGCTTGCTCAACAGTTTGTGGCCCGACTCCACGCTGATGTAAACGTTGATCTCACGATCCGGCTGGTAAATGGGTTCGAAAAACGGGTAGCCCTGGATGTGGTCCCAGTGGCCATGCGACAGCAATATGCTGACCGGGGTCGATTTCCTTGCGAGCTCGCGCCCGAGCAGCCGAATGCCGGTGCCGGCATCGAGGATCAGGTCGTGCCCGCTTTCCAGTTCGATGTGAACGCAGGAAGTATTGCCGCCGTACTTCGCGGTGAGCGGCCCGGGCACCGCCGTCGATCCCCTGACTCCAAAAAAGGTGATTTTCATTGGCCTCGATCGTTACGACGATTCGGCGATTGCAATTTTTTTAACCTTGTCGAGTTCATCTTCTTCGTCCGGCGTCACCAGTACCAGCCCGAGCAACATGACGATCACCGATATCCAGATCCAGACGGTATGCTGTTCAGCGAAGATAATGATACCCCAGATCACGCCCGAAATGGTCACGACATAGGCGCACTGGCTCGCGAACACGGGACCGGAAGTCTTGATCGTGTAAAAAAACATCGAGTAGGCAAAGCCGCTGCCAACGGCGATACCGATGACCGCGACCCCCGCGTCGGTCGCGAGCCAGGTCCAGGATTCGTCGACACCGAGGTAGATCGCCAGCGGAAACTGCAGCAGGATCGCGACCAGGTTCGAGCCGAACAGGAATTCGCGGATGTCGATATGCGCCGGAATGCCGCGGCCGATATAGACGTTTTCGACCGCGTACAACAACGCGCAGACCACCACCAGCAGGATCCAGAAGCTCGCGTCGTCGCTGCTGAGTCCCTGGTCGGGAACGACCAGCAGCAGGATTGCGGTCATGCCGAGCACGATTCCCGCAAGGCGGCGCGCGATGACGGATTCGAAGCGCAGCACCAGCATGATCGCATAGGTAAACAGCGGCACCGTCGACACCGTTATCGCGAGGATGCCGGCGGACAGATGCGGCGCGGCGTAGTAATAGAGCAGGTTCGGCGCGGTAATGCCAACCAGCGCCAGCACCACGTAATGGCGCAGATTTTTCAGATCGAACAACGTGACACGCGACACCAGGCAGGCGATCAGGAAGAACAGCGCGGTCAGCACCACCTGCCACGCCGACAGTCCCAGCGGATGCGCGCCCTCTGCGGTCGCGATCAGCGCGAACGAAAAGGTTACGCCCCAGATCGCACCGGACCCGAGGATCATCAGGTAGGGGAAGAGTCGATGCTCGGTCATTCAGGTTCCGTCGGGGCAGGATTCCTGTAAAACGCCGATTATAGAGAGCAAACTGCCGTGCCGGTATGTATTTTTCGCGGCCAGTCGACGACAATCGGATACCGGCAGCCGCGGTATAAACAACATGAACTATCAAACAGTCGAATACGAGGTCCGTGCAGGGGTCGCTAGCGTGTGCCTGAACCGGCCCGAATGCCTGAACGCGATGAACCGGCAACTGGTCGACGACGTTGCGAACGCCTTTCGCCAGGCCAATCGCGACCCGCAGGCCGGCGTGATCCTGTTTTGCGGCGCCGGGCGCGCCTTTTGTGCCGGAGACGATCGTCGGGCGCATCAGCATTTTGCCGACGAGGCCAGCGCGCGCGAGTTCGTCGATGCGATCCAGCAGGCGACGCGTGAAATCCTGTTTGGCGAAAAACTGGTCGTCGGCGCGGTGCAGGGATGGGCGGTCGGTGGCGGATTCGAGTGGGCGCTCAACTGCGACCTGTCCGTATGGGGCAGGGGCGCGCGCGCGTTTTTCCCGGAAGTGTCGTTGAACCTGCTGGTCACCGGCGGCGTCACGTCGTTGCTGCCGGCGATCGTCGGACTCGGCAAGGCGCGCGAGATGCTGCTGCTGGGTGAGCGCTACGATGCGCAGCAGCTGCATGATATCGGCATCGCCTGGCGCGTGGTCGACGACGACCGCCTGATGGACGAGGCCCGCGCGCTCGCCGCGCGTCTCGCGGACCTGCCCCGGTCATCGACGCGCGCGATGAAACGCGTGCTGAACCAGGTCGGGGCGCAGTCGATCGAAACCGCGCTGCAGCTCGAAACCGAGGCGACGGTTGCCGGGTTTCTCGATCCGGAAACAACCCGCTTGTTGCAGGACTTCTGAAAATTCACTT
This sequence comes from Gammaproteobacteria bacterium, assembly GCA_029864065.1. Lineage (GTDB taxonomy): Bacteria > Pseudomonadota > Gammaproteobacteria. The sequence continues at coordinate 5,933 of JAOTUD010000001.1, forward strand.
GCACAACAGGTCGCTTCACGGCACATTTCGCATTCGTAATTTCTGTCGCTATTCCAGGAAAGTCTAAAAATGGATCACCTCAAGTTTTTTATCGACGGCGCATGGGTCGACCCGGTGACGCCGGCGACGATCGACGTTATCAATCCCGCCACCGAAGAAGTCTTTACCCGGATCAGCGCGGGCAGCCCCGAGGATGTCGACCGCGCCGTGGTCGCGGCGCGCAGGGCGTTTACCAGTTACTCGGCGTGGAGCGTCCAGCAAAGGCTCGAGTTACTCGAAAAAATACGCGTTTTATACAAGGACTATTTCGACGATATCGCGCAGGCGATTTCGGACGAAATGGGGGCGCCGATCGATCTCGCGCGCGGTTCGCAGGCCAAGCTCGGCGCCGGGCATATCAAGAGCGCGATCAAGGCGCTGCTTAACTTCAAGTTCGAAAGCATCGAGGAAGACATGATACTGCGCTACGAGCCGATCGGCGTGTGCGGCATGATCACGCCGTGGAACTGGCCGATGAACCAGGTTGCGGTCAAGGTCATCCCGGCGCTTGCGGCCGGCTGCTCGATGCTGCTGAAACCGAGCGAGGAGTCGCCGCTGGACGCGATGATTGTCGCCGAGATGCTGCACCAGGCGGGCGTCCCCGCGGGCGTGTTCAACCTCGTCAACGGCTTTGGCCCGGTGGTCGGCGAAGCGATGTCGCGGCATCCGGGTATCGACATGATGTCTTTTACCGGTTCGACCCGCGGCGGTATCGCGGTGGCCAGGGCCGCGGCCGACACGGTCAAGCGCGTCGGCCAGGAGCTCGGCGGCAAGTCGCCCAATATCATCCTCAAGGACGCCGATATCGCCGCCGCGGTGACCGAGGGCGTGCACTACATGATGGGCAACAGCGGTCAGTCCTGTAACGCGCCGACGCGCATGCTGGTGCCCAACTCGATGCTGGACCAGGCGGTCGAGGCGGCAAAAGCCGCCGCCGAAAGCATCGGCGTCGACGATCCGTCGAAGCACGGTGACCATATCGGTCCGGTCGTCAACAAGACCCAGTTCGACAAGATCCAGGCGCTGATCCAGCAAGGTATAGACGAGGGCGCGACCCTGGTCACCGGCGGCACCGGTCGACCGGAACACCTGCCGAAGGGTTACTATGTGAAGCCAACCGTGTTCGCCAACGTCGACAACAGCATGACGATTGCGCGCGAGGAAATCTTCGGGCCGGTGCTCGTGATCATCGGTTACGACAGCGAGGACGAGGCGGTCGAGATCGCCAACGATACCGCCTACGGCCTGTCGGCCTACGTCTGTTCGACCGAAATGGAGCGCGCCAAGGCGGTTGCGCGGCGACTGCGCGCAGGCCAGGTCGCGATCAACTACCTCGGCGGCGGCACCGATACGCCGTTTGGCGGCTACAAGCAGTCCGGCAACGGACGCGAAAAGGGCAGGTGGGGGCTGGAGGAATTTCTCGAACTCAAGGCGATCACCGGGTCGATGGCCGGATAGGCTCGTGTCCACGGCCTCCGTCAGTTTCGATTTTCACGGCAAGCGCGTGCTGGTCACGGGCGGAACATCGGGCATGGGCGCCGCCACCGCGATGGCCTTCGTCAGGGCCGGAGCCCGGGTTGTTATCACGGGTCGCAACCAGGAGCGTGCCCGGGGCGTCATGACTCGCTGCAAGGCCGCCAGGGGCAGCATTATCTTTGTCGCCGGCGATATTACCAATCGCAAGAAATGCGACCTGATCGTGACCGAGACGGCGGGAATACTCGACGGCCTCGATATCGTCGTCAATAGCGCCGGCATCATTTACCACGCGACCGCCGAGCAAACCACCGACGAGCAGTGGCTGCAGACGATGAACGTCAACGTCAACGGCATGTTCTATATCTGCCGTGCCGCGATTCCCCATCTGAAATCGAGCAGGGGCACGATCGTCAACATCGCGTCGGACGCGGCGCTGACCGGCAGCCCCCATTTGACCGCCTATTGCGCCAGCAAGGGCGCCGTGTTGCAGATGACGCGCGCGATGGCGATCGACTACGCGCCCGACGGGATCCGCATCGTGCCGATATGTCCCGGCGATGTTGATACGCCGATGCTGCGCGGCGAGTTCCGCGATCGCGGCCTCGATGCCGAGACCGGGCTGCGCGAATCCGCCGAGGCCGTGCCGCTGAAGCGGGTCTGCAGCGCCGAGGAAGTCGCCGATATGGTGCTCTACGCCTGCAGCGATTCGGCGCGTTTCATTACCGGGTTCCCGCTGGTGCTGGACGGCGGCAACCGCGCCTGACGCGATGCGGCCGTTAGCGCCGCCACGGTTTCTCCGGCGCCAGCCCCGCTGCTTGTCACAATCCTCCTGAACGTTATCGCATAATGCTGCCGGAAACGTTAACATGGCGTTTCGTTTAACCGTGAGCGGTCCGTGAAAATCATTGTCATTGGCGCCAATGGCGCAGTCGGTAAAACCGCGGTCGACGCGCTAGCGCCGCGCCACGAAATCATCAAGGTCGGCCGCAACAGCGGCGATATCCAGGCGGATATCGAGGACATCGACAGCATCCGGGCGATGTACCGGCAGGTCGGCAAGGTCGATGCCGTGGTCAGCGCGGTTGGGCACGGTCATTTCGGCGCGGTCGATGCGATGACCAGCGAGCAATTCATGAAGGGTATCAATCACAAGGTGCTGCCCCAGGTCAACCTCGTGCTCGAGGGTTTCGACTATATCAACGATGGCGGTTCGTTCACGCTGACCAGCGGCGTGCTCAATCGCGACCCGATTCCCGGCGGTTCCTGCGCGGCCGCGGCCAACGGCGCGCTGGACGGCTTCGTGCTCGGCGCCGCGGTCGACATGCCGCGCGGTATTCGCATCAATTGCGTCAGCCCGGAAGTCCTCGAGGTATCGCGCGAGAAGTACGACGGTTTCTTCCGCGGCCACGTGCACGTATCCAACGAGGCGGTAGGCCTCGCCTACAGCAAGGCGGTCGAAGGCTGCCTGACCGGCCGGATATTCATCGTCGATTAACCCCCAGCCTCCAGTTTTTGGTCAGATCAAGAACTCCCCGGGACATAGGTTTTAATCTGGCCGGTAACCTGGGACTTCAAGTTGCGCATACCGGTGTCCTCTGTTGGAAATGCGGACCCCTTTGACTCACCGCCTGATTTGAATGGCTCGAACACAGGATTTGACAATAACTCGTTTTCTGGCAATGCGAAGAGGAGTCCATTCCGGTAACATTGCTCGGCGTTATGACAACTTACCCGCTAATCCGATTCACGGGCTCGCCTGCCAGGTATGCCGAGCGACCTCGACTGCATTGCCCCATGCATCCCCCTTTGCGACCGCCCCGTTGCCGCCCGGAACGGACCCTTGAACCGAGGCAATTATTCCGGAATTTCCCGAAGGCGCCTGGTGCCGCAAATGGTTGTTGGTTCACCTTTGACAGCCCGGGCCGTCGAATGCTCGCTGCCCTGATCATGGTCGGCAGCTTGCTGACAGGTAACTTCAGTTCCGCCTCGGCCGCAGACAAGGTAGTCATGCAGATCGGTTGGGATCACCAGTTTACCTACGCTGGCTTCTACGCCGCCCAGTGGCAGGGCTACTACGAGGCAGCCGATCTGGAAGTGGAGATCCGATCGGCTATCACACCCGAGCGCAAGATTCTGCAATCCGCAAAAGAGGTCGCCGAAGGCCGCGCCGAGTTTGGCACCGCCGCGGCGGACTTTCTGATCATGGTCGATCAGGGTGCCCCCCTCGTCCTGCTGGCCAGCCTATTCCAGCAGAGTCCTGCAGGCTTCTTCGCGAAAAAGGGTGCAGGCCTAACCAGCCCAGCGGATCTGGTTCAACTGCGTGTCTCCAGGCGTATCAACGACATGCTCGACGTGGAAATGCAGTCCATGCTCCTGGCCGAAGGTATCGATCCCGCAAAAGTGAAGGCCTACCCCAGAGAGAGGTCGCTCACCGGTTTGACGGAGGGGCGCGTGGATGTGATTCCCGGATTCCTGCCGTTGCGGCTGTGGCAGGCCCAACAGCTTGGAATCAAGGTTGATGTGCTGCGTCCGATTTCTTACGGCATCGACTTTTATGGCAACAGCCTGATTACCCATCGACATCTGGTAGAAAGCAATCCTGAACTGGTGACGCGATTCGTTGACGCGAGCCTTCAGGGTTGGGTCTACGCTCTTGATCACCCCGATGAAATAGCCGATCGAATCGCCAACGATCTGCAACGAATATTTCCTCTCGATGAGCCCGAAGCGTTCAATCGGTTCGAAGCCGAACAGATTCGCAAGCTGATGCTTTTTCCCATTGTGCCCGTCGGGAACATTAATCCGGAGCGTTGGCAGCGCATGCAGGAGCATTTGCTTCAAGTTGGTGTAGTAAAAAAGGCGTCAGACATTAAACAGTATATCTTCGACCCCAAAATGCTGGCGGATGCTCGGACCGAGCGGCTGTTAAATGCATTAAAGATTGGAATTTCAGTCCTCGTAATCATTGTGCTGGCATTTTTCGCTATAATCTGGCTGCTGCGCAGTTTGGTGGGGCGCCGGACCGAAGAGTTGCGCCATTTGATCGGAGAACTGGAGGCCAAGAATATGGAACTTGAGCGTTTCGTTTACACCGCTTCTCACGAACTTAAAAGCCCCCTCGTCACCATTTCCGGCTTCACGGGATTGCTGGATAAAGATTTAAAAGAGGGAGACACCGAAAAACTGAAGCACGATATCCAGCGCATTACGTCTGCTACAGCCATCATGTCTACTCTGCTCGAAAATTTGTTGGAGTTATCCCGCATAAGCCGTTTTATCAATCCTCCGGAAGAGGTTCCTCTGGGTGAGTTGGTACAGGATGTGATGAGCTTTATGTTGCCGCGACTTACTGGACAGCATGTCAAGATCACGGTGTTACCCGATTTGCCGCGTGTTTATGGCGATCGGGTACGCCTGCGTGAGCTGCTACGGAATCTAATCGAAAATGCAATCAAGTTCAGGGGCGATCAGGCAGAGCTACAAGTGGAGATCGGTGCACGGGATAACGGCGCAGAAGTGATCTGTCATGTTCGCGATAACGGTAACGGCATAGACCGAGCCTACCATGAAAAAATATTTGGCCTGTTCGAACGCCTCGATGCCGAGATTGAAGGTACCGGGATTGGTCTGTCTTTAGCACGACGAATCGTAGAGCTGCACGGCGGGCGTATCTGGGTTGAGTCAGGAGGTCCAGATAGGGGCAGCACATTCTTTTTTACGATTCCCAAAGTCGACTAGTGCGTCTGTAAATCAGCTCGTCAATTTATATATTTTGGGGGATACCCGGGGACAGTTTACTTAATTCGCAAAATACCGATCCGAATTAAATAAACTGTCCCCGCGCTGTCAGGTGCTGGAGTCGTCCGGGCTCATACTGGTCAGCTGCGACCTCGCACGACCGATCCTGACGGTCTCGCGGTAGACGATGTAAAGCCCGCTCGAAATCACGATCGCGGCGCCAAGCAGCGTGATTGCGTCGGGCAATTCACCCCACAAAAAGTAGCCGAGCAGGGTTGCCCAGATCAACGCGGAATATTCGAACGGTGTAATCACCGCGGCGGGTCCGAGACGAAAGGCGTGCGTCACGCACATGACGCCGACGCTGCCGAAGGTGCCGGCCAGCGCGAACAGGCCGAGATCGACGAGGTTCGGCGTGACCCAGAAAAAAGGCGCCAGCAGGATGCCTGTCAGCGACATGCCGAGCTGCGGGTACAGCACCAGCGCCGCCGGGTTTTCGGTATTCTTGAATGCCCGGGTGGTAATCATCAGCAGGGCATAAAACACGACGCTCACCAGTACGACCAGCGCCGCCCACTGGAAAACCCCGGGCCCCGGCCGCAGCATGACGAGTACACCGACAAAGCCGATACCGACCGCGAGCCAGCGATGCAGGCCTACCGACTCACGCAGCAGCGGCATCGACAGGGCGGTGATGAATATCGGCGCCGCGAAGGTGATCGCGATTGCATCGACCAGTTTCATCTGCGACAGCGCCCAGAAGAAACTGAGCGTCAGGCCGAGCACCAGCAGGTAGCGTCCGACATGAACCGCGGGGCGTTTCGTCCGCAGGCGCCGCAGGCCTCCTCCGCGCAGCGCGAACAGGCACAGCAGCGGCAGGCCGAACCAGCTGCGCAACGCTGCCACCTGCACCACCGGGTAATCGGCAGCGAGCCACTTGATGGTCGCGTCCATGACCGCAAAGCCGGCGATGCCGATCAACATCAGGGCAATACCCAGGGTAGGGTGATCGGTATTTTCGGCTATATCAGTCACGGATTTTCTATTTGATCCACGGTAAACCCGCGCCAGGTCAGCAGGTCGCGCAGGTCGAGGTATCCAGTTATCCCAGGATTTCTGCTGTTAATTCCTGGATCCCGCGATCGAGTCGCGGGATGACGGGTCGAGTCGCGGGATGACGGGTCGAGTCGCGGGATGACGGGTCGAGTCGCGGGATGACGGGTCGAGTCGCGGGACGACGACAGCAGCGTGGGACAGAGCGCGAGCTGGCGGGTCAAAAAAGGCTGTTTTGTACCCTGATTTCCGCTGACGACACGATCGCAACCCGGTCAGGGCACTGATTTTTTTGCGGTAACGACAAGATCGACGCGGCGATTTATCGCTCGGCCTTCCCTGGTCTCGTTGGATGCGATTGGCCTGGATTCGCCGTAGCCGATATACCCGATCTTGTAACCGCCGGCCAGCGACGCCAGGTAGTTTGCGACCGAGATCGCCCGTCTCGTCGACAGGTCAGCGTTCAGGTCGGTGGCACCGACCGAGTCGGTATGCCCTTCCACCGCAACCAGTTCGGCGCCAACGGATTTGATAATGCTGTTGATTTTTACCAGCAGCGGCTTCGACGCCTCGGGAATCGTTGCGTTGCCGGAGGCGAAATTGATTTGCTTGAGCCTGAAGATCAGCTTACTGCCTTGCTGATATACCGACGCCTCGTCTTCGGAAAACTGGCGTACCGCTTCATCCATCGCTTTCTGGAACCTGACCTGGGTGGAGGTTTTTTCCAGCTGTTCGTTCTGCATGACCAGCGCGGTTTCGGTTTCCATCAGGTTTGATTTTGTGGCCTCGAGTACTTCTTGCTGTTTTTCCATCGCCTCCTGCTGTTTCTTGAGGGTTCCCTCGGTTTGCGACAGGCTGGACGTGGTGGCCTTTAAATTCTGTTCGAGATTACCGACGTTTGTCGAAAGCTTTTCCAGCTCCCTGTTTTGATAAACAATTTTCAGGGCTATGTTTTCGGGCGTTCCACGGGCGTTCAGGATGACCGCCATTACATCGGTCAGTAACACCGAGCTTGCTATCGCCTTGTCGACGCTGGGGCCGTGCACCGACGGGTCGCGGGGACTCTGGGCAATCAGGTTCTCCGCTTCGTTCAAATCCAGCATGGCCGTTCTCAGCGAATTCGGCGCGAGTTTGTCGGCGTCGTCATTGTCAGCCTTGCGGATGGCCTGGCTGACATCGTCCAGTTCCCTGAACTGGACCGCTTTCACTTCGAGAGAAAAATACTTCTTCTGAAACTCCGAGAAATCCCTCGGCGCGAGCGCCCTGGCGAAATCATCCGTTTCGTTCCTCAAATCATCGTCGACCTTGGCCAGGGCGGCAACCAGGGCAGGACTGTTTCTCAAGCCGGCGCCGAGTGCGGCCCTTCTGACCTCGAGCAGGCGCTCGGCGTTGGATTTTCTGGCCCAGGCCTGGTCGAGTGCGAGCTGGAGGTGGGTCTTGGCCAGCGTCGCCTTTTCGAGGATGTATTGCCTTTCATAATCGCCGGACAGCCCCTTGCGGGCTTTTTCCAGGTTTTCGCTGCCCCTGCTGTACTCCTTGAAAGACAACAGGTCGGCCTGAGTCTGCTCTGCCTGCTGGTATAACTCGGTAGCCTCCGACACCGCTGCCCGCGGATCCGCGCCCGGGGTGGATTCAGCCATTTTTGCGCCGCCGCAGCCCGCAAGCGCGAGCACCATGGCGCAGTAATAAACAATATTGACCGTTTTCATATTGGAATAGTCCTGTTTGGTATAAGCGATATTTTTCCGGATGATGGGAGACGAGATCTCCAGTAATCTGCCTGGCGATTCAGAGGGGAATACCCACTAGACATCGACACCCGGCATATTAATAGATTCATCATCGATATGCGCGAATTATAAGTGGAAAATTTTAACAAATGACTGATCCGGGGACAGTTTATTTAATTGGCGGTGTCTTATTCGAAATAAGTAAACTGGCCCCGGATTGCTGTCCCCGGGTTGAAGTTAAGTAAACTGTTTTCGGTTTGCGCGGTTTGCGCGGTTTGCGCGGCTTGCGGATTCGGAGCGGCTGCGGTAGGCGTAGTAGGCGAGCCCCGACGTTACGAAAATGTAGACCGCGGACGCGAGGGCGAGGGTATCCATGCTGGTGCCGACATCGATTTGCCAGCCCATCAAGATTGGCGACAGCGCGGTACAGAAAACCATCACCGCCGAACCCAGCGACTTGATCGATCCCAGGTGCCGGTTGCCGTACATTTCCGACCAGAACGGCGCGACCGCGGTCGACTGGAATCCTACCGTAACGCCGGTCAGCACGAGGAAGGCGCCACCCCAGAACAGGTCGGTCGAAAACGAAAGCACCACCAGCCCGACGCCCATCGGCAGCGCCACCAGTGGTATCATGCGGATCGCACCGTAACGATCGATGACGTGGCCGGTCACGAGCTTGGTCGCAACCGAAACCATCGCGTAGACCGAAAACAGCGCGGCCCAGCCGATCAGCGGCCAGCCCTTGCTTTCGACCAGGTGCACCTGGTGGAAGATGAAACCGGTAAACATCAGCGGCTGTGACATCAGCCCCGGCGCAAACAAATAGAAGTAGCGGTCGCGCAGCACCTCGGAGCGCGTCCACTGGCGTCGCCGCACGACATTGACGTCGTGCGCGGCCGTTTGCGACAACCCGGCCAGGTAGTCGCGATGACGCCGCGCGTGACCGCGCAGCAGGTAGAATATCGCCGGCACCATGAACAGCACCAGCACGACGCCGGCTACCTGCCAGCTGTGGCGCCAGCCCACCCACAACAGCAGTCCGACCAGCAGGCTCGGCATGATTGCTTCCGCAACCGCGTACCCCATGCCGGCGAGCGCCGATGCCTTGCCCTTGTGCGCGTCGAGGTAGCGCACCATCGCGGTCCCGCTGACGATAAACATCAGCCCCTGGCCGAACTGGCGTAACACGAACAGGCTGATCAACAGGGTCAGGATTCCGCTGCTGAACGACATCATGACGCAGCCGACGCCGAGCCCGAGCACGATCGCGATGGACAGTTTCTTCAGCTCGATCCGGTCTACCAGCGAACCACTCCAGATCATGACGATCGCGCTCAGCAGCGTCGCCAGCGAATAAATTCCGGCGAACTCGCCGTCGCTCAATCCCAGTGCGGCGCGCAGCTCGCCGCTGAACAGCGAAATCAGGAAAGTCTGCCCCGGCGACGACCAGAAGGTCATCAGGAATCCGAACAGCAGCAGTTGCCACTCGGAACGAATCAGTGTCAGCACGGATCGTCGCTTTGTTTGCACAAGATCAGCGCATCCACGGCGAACGCCGCCTGCGCATTGACGAGAACCGGGTTGATGTCGATTTCGGCGATGCAGTCCCTGAGCTCGTAGGCAATCACCGACAGGCACACGATCGCATCGACCAGCGCCTGCCGGTTGGCCGGGGTCATGCCGCGGACTCCCTGTAGCAGCCGGTTGGCCCTGAGCGAGCCAATCATTCGTTCGGCCTCGCGCGCGTCGACCGGGCACATCGCGACCGCGTGGTCGGACAGCAACTCGACCAGCACGCCGCCCGCGGCGACCATCACCACCGGTCCGAACTGCGCGTCGTTAAACGTGCCCAGCCCGATTTCGACGCCGTCGCCGATCATCCTCGAAACCAGCGCCGCGGGGCCGAGTCGCTGGTTCAGGTCGTCGTAGCGCTCGAGCAAAATCCGTTTCGAATCGATATTGACAAACACGCCCTTGCTGTCGCTCTTGTGTTTTACCCCGGTAGCCGCGGTTTTCAACACCAGCGGGTAACCGAGCGCCTGTGCCGCCGCGATCAGCTCGGAGCGGTTCTGTACGCTGCGATGATCGATGACCGGCATCGCAAAATCCTGCAATAGCGTGAGCGACTCGATTTCACCCAGCGTTGGCGCCGGATGCGTTTCCAGTTTTTGCCGCCAGGCCGAGACCGATGCCGGGTCCAGCTGCGATACTTCGACCGCGGGTGGGCGGCATCGTTTAAAACGGTGGTATTCGAACAGATGGCGGAACGCGAGCAGCGTCTCGCGCGCGCCGTCGATCACCGGGATGCCCGCCGCGTGCGCGCGCCGGCAGATCCCGGCGTTGGCGAGGTCCGCGAAACAGGTCGCGAGCGCGATCGGCTTGCGGGTGTTTCTGCTAATCCGCTCGACCACGCGGTAAATTGCCTCCGACAGGTAATACCCGTCGCGCAAATTGCTGATGAAGGCGCCGGCGGCGACGTTGGGATCCTGCATCAGCAAATCCATGCAGGCTTCGAAACGCTCCTCGAAACGGTCGTGCGAGCCCCAGACGTCGAGCGGGTTTTCCGCCTCGAGCCCGGGATCGAGATGCTGCTTCAGCGCCTGCATGGTCGTCCCCTCGAGCGATGCGAAATCGACGCCGATCTCGAATGCCTCGTCGGTAATCAGTTCGCGGAAGCCGCCGGATTCGAAGACCGCGGCGAAACCGCCGTCGGCGGCCTCGCGGCCGGATTGCAGCAGCATCAGGATCGACGCCATCTCGTCGAAGTCATTGACCTCGATGACGCCGTAACGCCGGAACAGCGCCTCGAAGGCGGCGTGGTTGCCGGCGATCGCGCCGGTATGCGTTACCGCCATTTTCGCGCCGAGCGGCGACTTGCCGATCTTGAGAACCACGACCGGGATGCCCTTTTGCCATGCCTTGTCGAGCGCGGCGACGAAGGCGGCCGGGTCGCGCACCGTTTCGAGAAACAGGCCGATGACGCGGGTATCGGCCTGCTCGAGGCTCCAGTCCATGTAGTCGGCGACGCTCGTCACGATCTCGTTGCCGGCCGATACGCACAGGTTGAAACCGAGCCGGCAGCCGTTGTGGCACAGCGTGGTAAACGCCGAGCCTGACTGCGCGATATAACTGATTCCGCCGCCGACGATCTCCGCTGCGCGCGGAAAGATACCGGCATACAGGTTTTCGCTGACGTTGTAAAAACCCATGCCGTTGATGCCGCAGATCTTGATGCCGGCCGCTTTGGCCATCGTCGCAAGCCGTGCGCCGAGCCGGGGTTCCGCATCCTGCGCGAGGATGCCGCTGGAATAAATCGTCGCGGCGCGCGCGCCGTGCGCGATCGCCGCCTCGAGCGCGCTTTCGAGGTGCGGGTTACCGAGCGCGATAACGACATGATCCACGGTCGCGGGCAACGATTCGATGCCGGGATAACAGGCCCGCCCCAGTATTTCACGGTATCCCGGATTCACCGGGTAAACCTCGCCCGCGTAATCCGAGTCGAGCACCATCCTGGCCAGCACCTGCCCCGGGCTGTCGGGCCTGTCGGAGGCACCGACCAGCGCAATGCTGGCGGGCCGCAACAGCGGATCGAGAGGATGACCGGATTCAGTCATCCCGGTTCAACCGCGCCTCGCGCCACGCCAGCGCGGCCTTCATGCCCTCACCACGCAGAATCTGGTTGAAACGTTTGCGCAGCTCGGTCTCCAGCGTCTCGATCCTGACCGAGGTATCCGCGCCCATGCGCAGCGCCTTGCCGAGGCCCATGATTTCATAGGACTGGTTGATCGCCCGCTTGGTCATTCTGACCGAATCCGGATCCATCAGCGCGGCCTCGCGCGCAAGTTCGATAGCGCGCCACAGGTATTTTTCGTTGGCTACCACCTCGTTGACGATACCTTGCTGCAGTGCCTCGCTGGCGCCCATCCGGTCCTGCCCGGTCAGCAGCATTTTCTTGGCGCGCTTGGGATTCACGTACCACGGCAGCAGCAGCGCGACGATGCTGCTGCCGAAGCGCAGCTCGGGTTCGCCGAACAGGCTGGAGGCGTCGCAAACCGTCATGTCGCAGGCGAGCGCGATCTCGAAACCGCCGGCGAGCGCGTAGCCGTGCACCGCGGCGACCGTCGGCTTGGGGCAATGCCAGAAACGCATGATCATGTCGAGATCGGTATCGATCGCCGCGCGCCACTCGGCCTCGCTGCTGCGATTGGCGGCGATACCGGCCTGCAGGTCGAAACCCGCGCAGAACGCGCGTCCGTTGCCGTGCACGACGACGGCGTGGATCGCGTCATTGCCCTCGATTTCGTCGAGAGCGGCGTTGATCTCGGCAATCATGGTCGCGTCGATCGCGTTCAGCTTGTCGGGACGATCGAGGGCGAGCAACGCAACTGGACCCTGATGGGACAACTCTATGGTCTTGAATGCCATGCGGACTCCGGGCAGTGCTGATTGCTGCGATTATAAGCGGCTTTGCGCCGGCGCCAAATCTATTCGTATCGCTCGTTTCCCTGCTAGCGTCATGTCCCCCGACAAGAGCTTTAGCGGCGGCGCGATACGGGGCTAGAATCGGCGCATTATTCAGCTCCGCGGGGGTTTATGAAATGGCTTCGGCACCCTGCAGCTCCACCGGCGAGTACCAGCCCGACTCGGCCCCTGGCCTGCCAGCGCTCTAGCGGTGGCCGCCGTGGCCACTCTCGGCGCCGAAATACCTGTTTTACGGCAGTTGACGACGGCAGCCTGGATTCGCTGCAGGCGCAAAAGGCGCGCCTGCGCCGGCAGTACCACGCGGCCGACCGACGCTGAGTTTCGCCGGCCGGCCCTCGGATTTATCCTGTTCTGCGGCGGTACGGTTCGAGCCAGTCCAGCGAATCGCGCGTCGGCACGGTCGGAAAATACTCGGCGCCTATATAGCCGGCATAGCCGAGCGCATCGACGAGGCCGAAGATCCGCTCGAAGTCGATGCCCCCGCGCTTCGGTTCGGTGCGTCCGGGTACATCCGAAAACTGGATATGCCCGACTCGCTTTATGACGGCCGGCAGCCGGGTAGACAGGTCGGACTCCATCATCTGCATGTGGTAGAGATCGTATTGCATCAGCAGTTCGATGTCGGGTATCGAATCGGCCAGGTCCAGCGTCTGCTGCGACCCGTTCAGGAAAAATCCGGGCAAGTCGATCGTGTTAACCGGCTCGGTGAGCAACATGATGCCGAGTTCGCGGGTAAGGGCGTAGGCCTTGCGCAGGTTGGCTATGAACACGGCCTCGCATTGCGCGGGCCCATGGCGCGGGCCGGGACGGCCGGCGAGCAGGTTCATCGCGCGTGGCCGCAGTATTTCGGCGAACACGCGCGCCTCGCGCAGGGCCTCATCGAATTCCGCCTCGCATCCGGGAATGGCTGCGAGGCCCTCGCCCCCGTCCATCAGGTCGCCGGCGGGGAAATTCATCAGCACCAGCGACAGCCCCGTTGCCGCGAGCCGGGATCTGAGGGATTTGGGATCGTGACCATAGGGAAACTGGATTTCGATCGCGTCGAATCCCGCGGCGTTGGCCTGCGCGATACGCTCGCGCATCGGGAATTCGCGAAACAACGTGGAAATATTGGCGGAAAATCGCGGCATCATAGCGGCCTGTTCGTCGGGATCGAACCATGCTTTGAATTTATCCGCCGTTTGTCAAGAGAATCGCATCGACCGATAGCTGTATCGGGCCATGTTCGAATTACAATCGGTCAGCGACAAGGCATAAGATTGTTACCTCAGCTCCGCTGTAATTAAGTAAACTGTCACTCTCATTAATCCACCATCGCAGGTGACGCCTACGGAGCTTTACCCGCGGCGTTAGTCAGCGTTAGAATCAGCCGATTGATTCGGCCACGGGCGTAACCGGATGAGCTCAATACCCTGCAATCCAACCGGCAAGTATCAGCCGGAGAAAACCATTGGCGTTCCGGCGCTGTATGTCTGGCCGCCGCGCCCGCTGGCGGCATTGAAGTATCTGGTTTTCGATATGCTGTTTCCGTGGGGTTACCTGTATATCGGGCTCGCCTTCGTATCCTGGTATTACCTGACCCCGCCGCTTGCGGCCATGGCCGAAGTTCATCCAGGCTGGATAGCGCAGATCTGGTTACGCAACGCCGCGTTGCTGACCCTGGTCGCGGGTGGATTGTACTGGTGGCTGTACCTGCGCCGGGGACAGGGTCGTAAGCACAAGTACCACGACAAGTGGCCGGCTACGGGCAACAAGATGTTCCTGTGGGGTAACCAGGTATGGGACAACGTGTTCTGGAGTATCGTTTCCGGCGTCACCATCTGCACTGCCTACGAGGCGTTTACCATCTGGATTTATGCGAACGATTTTTTGATCCTGCCGACGATTGCCGAGCACCCGGTTTATTTCCTGGTTTGCGTCTGGGGTGTATTTTTCTGGGGCTTTTTTCATTTTTACTGCGTGCATCGGTTCATGCACTGGCAGCCGGTTTACGAGATCGTGCACGAACGCCACCATCGAAACGTCAACACCGGACCCTGGACCGGCATTTCGATGCATCCGTTCGAGCATGTTCTCTACTTTAGTGTATTCATCCCGTTCTGGTTTTTGCCGGTACACCCGGTCATCATCGTGCTGCTAAGCCTGTTCATGAGTATCGGGCCCGCGCCATCGCACTCGGGCTTCAACTTCGTCGAAATAAAAGGCATGCGTTTTTTTGCCGGTGACTGGTTTCACCAGTTGCATCACCAGTATTTCAATTTCAACTACGGCAACACCCCCGCGCCGATGGATAAACTGTTCGGCAGCTGGCACGACGGCAGCAGGGATTCGCTGCTGGCGCAAAAACAGCGCAAGCGCGATCGACGCAGGCAGGCCGCCTGAGTCAACCGTCTATGTCTGATCACGAGTCTGACCCGCGCGCCAAACGAAAATCGCGCCGCCGCCGGACCGGCGCCACCGAGCACAAGTCGAGGTCCGCCCGCTTGAGCGGGACCGTCGGCGGGCGCTACCAGCCTTTGAATCCGTCCGATCTGCCTAAAATCGACCAGGCGGTGCGTGCCATCCTTGCCGATGTCGGCATGGCCGAGGCCCCCCAAATCGTCATCGAACATGTCATCCGCGCGGGCGGTAGCCTCGATGCCGAAGGCCGTCTGCACTTTTCGCCGGAATTGATCGAAAACGCGCTCGGCGGGCTATCCCGCGATTTCACGCTCTGTGGACAAAATCCGGAGTACGACATGCAACTCGGTGTGGCGCGCGTGCATGTCGGTTCCGGTGGCGCCGCGCCGCTGATACTGGATCTCGAAACCCAGCAGTACCGCGAGTCGACCCTGCGCGATCTTTACGATGCCGCGCGCGTGGTCGACAGCCTCGAACATCTCCACTTTTTCAGCCGCTCGCTGGTGGCGCGCGACATGCCCGACCTGCGCAGCCTCGATATCAATACCGCCTACGCCTGCCTCGCCGGTACTGCCAAGCACGTGTTCGTAGCGGCGTCCGAAGCCGCGCACGTCGAGGAAATCGCGGCAATGTGTTACACCATAGCCGGTTCGCGTGAAGCTTTCCTGGCGCGGCCGTTTTTATCGATGAACTGCAACCCGCCGGTGCCGCCGCTGCGCTTCGATGCCGTATCCTGCGAAATTGCCGCCGAGGCGGTGCGCTGCGGCATCCCGCTGCATTCCAATACCTTCGGCCAGATGGGCGCGTCGAGCCCGGTGACGATGGCCGGCAGCATCGCGCAGACGATTGCCGAGACGCTGTCCGGGATGATTTTTGCCTGGCTGTTGAACCCGCAGGCGAAAGTCATTTTCGGCACGCGCCCGATGCTGACCGACCTGCGCACCGGCGCGATGAGCGGCGGCAGCCCCGAGGGTGCGATCGCGACGGCGGCCAGCGCGCAGATGGCGAATTACTACGGGCTGCCCAACTCGACCATTGCCGGCGCCACCGACAGCAAGATCGCCGATGCGCAAAGCGGTTACGAAAAAGGCCTGACGGTTACGCTCGCGGCGCAGGCCGGTTCCAACCTGATCACCCAGGCCGGCGGCATGCAGGCGAGCCTGATGGGCTGCGCGCTGGAAAGTTACGTCATCGACAACGACATGCTCGGCAGCATCATGAAATCCCTGGCCGCCATCGAAGTCAGCGATGAGACCCTCGCACTGACCGCGATCGACGAAGTCGCCCATGGCGAGGGACATTTTCTCGGACAGGCGGAGACGCTCGAACGCATGCAATCCGATTTCGTCTACCCGCAGATCGCTGACCGGCGCAGCATCCAGGAATGGGTCGCGGATGGCAGCAAGGATATCCGCGAAGTCGCGCGCGAGCGTACGCGCGAGATTCTGCGGACCCATTACCCGGCGCATCTATCCGCGGAACTGGACGCGGAGTTACGACAGAGATTTGATATTCGTTTACCCCGAGCAGATATGGGGGCAGCGTGAAAATAGCCATTTTCGGAGTCGGCGCGATGGGTTCGGTTTATGCCGGGCTCATGGTCGAGGCCGGGCACGAGGTCTGGGCAGTCGATATCTGGCAGGAACATGTCGATGCGATCAACCGGGACGGGCTGCGCGTCGAGGGTGCGAGCGGGGATCGCGTGGTGCTGGGTATCCATGCGACCAGCAAGGCAGCCGATGTGGGTGATTGCGAACTTTACGTGCTCGCGACCAAGGCTTCGGGGGTCGGGCCCGCGGCGGAAATGATTGCGCCGTTAATGGGTGTGGATTCGATGGTCATCACCATTCAAAACGGTCTCGGGGCCGGCGAACGTATCGCGCAATACATGGACACCGATCGGGTATTGCTTGGCGTCGCCGACGGTTTCGGCGCATCGATGAAGGGTCCCGGTCACGTGCATCACAACGCGATGAATCTGATACGCATCGGCGAGATGGACGGCGGCATGAGCGAACGCCTGCAACAGGTCACCCGGGTCTGGCAGGAAGCCGGATTCAACGCCAGGGCCTTCGAGGACATTGACCAGCTGATCTGGGGCAAGTACATCTGCAACGTCGCCTTCAGCGGGCCCTGCACCGTGTTCGACTATACCCTCGGCGAGCTGATGGCCGATCCCGCGGCCTGGGCGATCGCGCAGGGCAGCGCGCTCGAGGTTTATGCGCTGGGCCGGGCGAAAAACATTGGCTTCACCTTTGACGATCCGATCGAGTACATCACAGCCTTCGGCCTCAAGATGCCGGACGCGCGCCCGTCGATGCTGCTCGATCATCACGCCAGGCGCCCGTCCGAGATCGACGCCATCAACGGCATGGCGGTCGAACTCGGCCGGCAGCTTGATATTCCAACGCCGTACAACGAAGTGCTGAGCGCCGTGATTCGCCACCGCGAAGCCGGCTTCCAGGCCTGACCAGGACAGCTTCTCGTTGGCGGTCTGCATTCCCCAAAACAATGAGGGAGGGGGTCCGTCCCATTGTTATCCACAAAGGAGACCCTCGTAAGCACCTGATGGGAGGCAATCTTCGGCGAGTCTCAGGCGCTCGGCAAGCTGAGAAAAACCCGCATATTAGCGGGGTAATATATCAAATTATTGAATTGCTTTGCGTACTCTATTCTGCAATTAGGTATTCCTAATTTTAAGGTACTTATTGATTATCTGTTTACACAACATAATCCTTCGGCTGCTCTATCATCGTTTCATACTTGGGCCGAACAGAGAATAAAATTACTCAACGAAGTCGAAAATTTCACCGGGGAGCTTTGATCGGTTCAAGAAACCGAGCTGGCTATATTGAGAGTGTTTTATAGACCGCTTGCCATTTTTTTGATCAAGGAGTTTTACAATATGCGCGGCCTTGACGGGTCGGCTGAAATAATAACCTTGAAGGCGAGTCGTGCAGCCAGATCAATTTATTTCCGGAATCGCTAGACCATAACTAATACGAAGGCGAGTGTCGCAATTGGTTCGTTTCTCGCCGCCCATTTAAATCGTTTATGCGTCTGCTTTCCCGATACCAAACGCTCATAATCGCTTCCCGAGCGGGGTACTTCGGCCAGTTGGGGGCATTGATTCGCACCTGTGAAAGCAATCAGGCATGGCTTCTGCAAGCCCCGACCATTATTATCGAATCCAGTTCATGTGGAATGCACACAGGTCAAAAAATGTTGGAGGTATTCAATGTCTACGCCAGTTTGCGCGATTGTCGGTGCGGGTGAAGGCCTTGGTCGATCGTTGGCAGCGAAGTTTGCCGGCGAAGGTTTTGATATCGGTTTCATTTCGCGCACAGAAGAAGGCAGTCGTGCCGCAAACGACGCGGCCGTAAAATCTCGCGTCGACACCAAAACCCGGCATTTCCCCGCCGACGCGACACAACCATTGTCCATCGAGCAGGCGATGAGCAAGCTGGTCGATGTGGTTGGCGATGTCGACGTGCTTATCTACAACGTGTGTGACGGATTTCCGCGCTGCGAACCGCTCGATATGCGCTACGACGAGATGGAAAGTATTTTTCGGCTGGAAGTCGTCGGCGCATTCGCGGCGGCGAAATCGGTCTTGCCTGTGATGCGGCAAAGAGGATCGGGTAGCATATTCTTTTCCAGCGCCACCGCGGCCCTTCGCGGATCGGCGAACTACCCCCTGTATTCCATCGCTAAATTTGGTTTGCGCGCACTGTCGCAAAGTCTCGCGAGGGCCTATGCAAAAGACGGTGTACATATCGCCCATATACGGCTCGATTGCGATCTGGATGTCCCCATCATGCGCGAGCTTTACGCTGACAGCTACGACCCGGACACTCTGGCCGATCCGGATGCGGTGGCGGAATCCTACTGGCTGCTTCACTGCCAACCACGATCCGCATGGAGCAATGAAGTCGAGTTGCGACCCCATACAGAGAACTGGACCTTTTGATTGCAGGCGGCGGTTTTCGGTAGAATGAAACAATCCCTGACTGATGAGCGATATCAATGAACAATCAAGCAAGTTGTCTGTGCGGTAGCCTGCGCTGGGAAATCACGGCGGAACCATTTAACGCCTTCAATTGCCATTGCAAGATGTGCCGTAAGGCCCATGGTTCGGCGTTTGGCACTTACTGGTTCGTCAAGCCGGAGCAATTCAACTGGCTTAGCGACACCGATAGCATTGTGCGTTATCGCTCGTCGCATTTGCTGACCCGCAGTTTTTGCGGGACCTGTGGCTCGGTAGTGCCTTACCCCAGCGGACAGAAGGATCACTGGGTGGCACCAGGCGGATGCCACGATGACGGCAAGAAATCGGACTGTCATGTCTTCGCCGCGCATAGCGCACCCTGGTACGGCATTACCGGTGATCTTCCCCGGTACGACGACTACCCCGATTACACCGGGATGGAGCGCGTGGAAGAGGAACCGCTCGAACCCGGACCTGCAGGTATCGTGCGTGGCAGCTGTTTGTGTGGAACCGTGAAATACCAGATTAGCGAGCCATTTAAACTGGTGCAGAATTGCCACTGCCATCGATGCCGCAAGGCCCGTGCCGCGGCGCACGCGACCAACGGTTTTACGTCGATTGATGGCGTCAAGTTTGTGCAGGGTGAAGAGTGTCTGGCGTATTACAAAGTGCCCGATGCGAAATATTTCATGCAAGTGTTTTGCAAAACCTGCGGATCGAAGATGCCACGCCTCGACCCCGACAGAGGGATTGCGGTGATACCATTCGGCGGTCTGGATGACGACCCCGAAGTCAAACCCTCAAGACATATCTACGTCGATTACATGGCGAAGTGGTACGAAATCACCGACGACTTGCCGGTGTTCAACGAAGAGCCCACGAGCTGATCCGGGGAAACGTATTAACTTATGACCCAGACTACGATGCTCGATGAAATTATACCCGCGGGGAAATCCTGGTCGGCAGTCGTTGCAGAGGGACACTATCTCACCATCGTGGATATCGAGGGCCAGCAAGGCGTGGATTTCTTATGCTACAACGCCGATGACCCCGCGGAGAGATACCACGCACCAAATACATTAAAAGCGATACAGACGTTAAAACTCACTAGCGGACACAATCTTTATTCCGATATCGCGCGGCCCATATTCACCATTACTTACGACAGCTGTGACGGCCACGACACCATCGGCGGCTGTTGTAGCGCGCCCAGTAATGAAATGCTATACGGCGTTAAAAATGTCCCCGGCTGCAGAGAAAACTTTTTATCCGAGTTATCCAGGCACGGACTTGGACGTAAAGACATTGTTCCCAACATCAACTTTTTCTGTAATGTGCCGGTCAATGCAAACCGGATGGCGCCCAGTGTATTCGTCGAAGGTGGATCGAGTCCCGGGGATTACGTGAGCCTGCAGGCGAAGATGAATGCATTAGCCGTAATTTCGAATTGCCCGCAACTGAATAATCCCTGCAATAGCGGCAAGCCCACGGATATTCGGGTAATTGTTTCGCAACGGCCCTGGAGTCCGTAGAAAATTATGCTGGCAGTTAACATAATTCATTCATCATTCACCGCGAAGCCCTGAAAAAGGGCGCATGATTAGCCCGCGACCATGCCGCGCAGCCGCTGGTTGATCAGGACGTCGGCCTCGCGCATGATGCCGTCGATCAGTTCCCGGCAGCTCGGGATGTCGTTGATCAGTCCCGCCACCATGCCGCAGGACCAGGCGCCGGCTTCCAGGTCGCCATCCAGCATGATTCGCGGATAGACGCCGGCCACTTCATCGATGATGTCCTCGAACTTCAGCGCGGGGCCGAGGCTGCGTTCCTTTTCCAGCAGGCGTTCGACCGCGGCATTTTTCAACACCCGTTCGGTATTGCGCAGCGGACGCATCACCAGCCGGGTGTCCAGTTCACTGGCCGCGACGATGGCCTGCTTGACCTTCTCGTGTACCGGCGCTTCCCGGGTGGCGATGAAGCGCGTGCCCATGTTGATGCCGTCGGCGCCCAGCGCCAGCGCGGCGACCAGGCTGCGCGCGTCCGCCATGCCGCCCGAGGCGACGAACGGGATCTCCAGTTCATCGGCGGCGCGTGGCAGCAGGATCATGTTCGGAATATCGTCTTCGCCGGGGTGGCCGCCGCATTCGAAGCCGTCGACGGAGACCGCGTCACAACCGATCGCCTGCGCCTTGAGCGAGTGCCTCACCGAGGTACATTTGTGGATAATCCGGATGCCGGCATCCTGCATTGCCGGCAGGTATTGTTGCGGATTGCTGCCGGCGGTTTCGACGACTTTTACGCCGCCATCGATGATGGCCCTGATGTAGCCGGGGTAATCCGGTGACGACAGGCTGGGCAGAAAGGTCAGGTTGACGCCGAAGGGTTTTTCCGTCATGTCCCTGCATCTGGCAATCTCGTTGGCCAGGTCTTCGGCGGAGGGTTGTGTCAACCCGGTAATAATCCCGAGTCCGCCCGCGTTGGAAACCGCTGCGGCGAGCTTGGCAAAACCCACGTAGTGCATGCCGCCCTGGATGATCGGATGCTCGATGCCGAGCATTTGGGTGATGCGCGTTTTCATTCGTCGGCCTCTTGTTGTCACAGCGGAAAACGTCAGGAAGTGGAAAACAGTATACCGGTTTCCTCCGACTCGCTTCAGCCGGCTTTTGCGAAACTGTCTGGGTATACCTGGTTCGCGAATTTACTTTGTACTTAACCAGATGGTATTACGGATTCGCGATGCAACCTGGACGGCGAGATCGGGCCGTGAGTTGTCTTTTCGAGCATCGATGCGCTCGCATCGCCGAACCAAGGGCGGTTAATTCTGGCTCAACGCGCCGGCATCCTGGTCCCAGTGAGCGAGATCGGTACGACCTTCCGCCTCGGCCAGTTGCCGGAACAGGCTTTGAAACTCCTCACGGTCCACCGACAGTTGCTGCAACCAGCGCTCCCCGGCCTCGGGGTCGAACGCGCGACGGCCGTGCAGCACGCGGTGATTGTCGAACACCACCAGTTCGCCGGGTTTAAGCAGGCGCTCGAAAATGCGCTCGGGTGCCAGCAGCAGCCGGTAAAACCGGCCGATCGCGCGGTAGGCAGGCTCGATCAGTTCGAGTGGCAGATCGAGCGCCGGCAGGGTTCGATCGGTAATCCGGATCCCGCGAACCTGGCCCTCGCTGTCGAGCGCGATGACGCGCGCGCGGCTACGGAATCTTTCCTGCGGGTTACGCTCGGCGACGAACAGCAGCGGCACCGTGCTAAGCAACTCGAAGGCATCGGGATCCGAATCGCGCAGCGCGTTCGCGGCGCCGATGCCGTCGACGAAAATCGACGCGCCGCCGCCGCCCGGGTGCGCTTTCAGGCAGTGAAACAGGTTGATGCCGGGCGGCCCGTGGCGCCAGCCCTCGTCGGTATGGGGCGCCTGCGAATTGGATGCGGTGGCGCCGATGGCCTGGCCGGTGCCAAGCCGATCCTGCGGTCGCGAGCGGATGTCGAACAGGCTGCCGAAATGAGTCTGCCGCACTGGCCCGAAATGCCGGGCCACGTTATTCAGTGTTCCCGGCTCGGCTGACAGGTTTCTTAGCAGCGCAATGCCGTAATCGCGCAGATGGGCGAGCACCTCGAGCCGGCACGCCGGTTGCTCGAGATCCGTGGCATCGAACCATTGAAATCGATTCGCTGCGTCGGACCGCCACGGCACGGGTTGGTGGCGTCGCTGCTGCCTGCCTGCATTCGCCAGGCAGGCATCGTGCAGAGCGTCCAGGCAATGCCGGGTGGTGCTGCCGTCGTGCGCCCATTGGATAACCAGCTCCGCCGCCTCGACCGCGGTCGCTTCGATCGACAGGCTGGCGGGTTCCTCGGGTAGCAGGTAATCATTGGCACCGGCCTGCTCGGGCCGGCCCATCAACGGGAAAAACTGCGCATGGCGTAGCCAGATATACGGAAATCTGGCGTGTTGGCCGTCCGCCCAGTCGATTAACAATCGGCGCCGCACCGAATCGACACCGATGTTGGTTATTTTGAAGGCTGGAGGTGTTGCCATGTTTGCGACTCTGAGCTTTGCCGAGGTCTAGAATGCCTGTATTTTCGATGAAACTCCATGCAGGAAATACGATCGGAACAACCAAGTTTTTCGACTGCCGGTAAACTATTCCGGTAAAGGAATTGTTGCCAGACGACTTAAGGTGCTGGTATTTCTGTTACTGACCGTTTGGTCAGAAATCATTTCGACGTGGCTTGACAACGACCCGATATGGCGAGACCCAGAAAGTTCGACGTCGCTCGCGGCCTTCGTCGTCAGCGCCTATTTCGGCGTGCGTGTGCTTGCCAAAGGCGGCGCGCCGGCGGCGATGATCGGCGATACGCGCGATCATTGCCTGCAGCTGCTTTCCTGGGATTCGGGGGCGCTATTCGAGCGCCGGCCGGCGATGATTCGATCGATCGCAACCACAAAAAACTCTCTATTTGTTGGCGCCTGGGGTAAATTACGCCGGTAACAATCCTGTATTTTAATTTTCTATGCCTGAAACCAGCCGCAACGGCAGCGTCTACGAACTGAGCGGGCCCAGCGATGCATCGACAATCGTTTTCGTCCACGGGCTCGGGTTGAACCGTCACGTCTGGGAAAGGTACGTGACGCGCTTTTCGCAACGTTTCAGGGTTTTGCATTACGATCTTTTCGGGCATGGCGATAGCGCGGCGCCCCCGCAAACGCCGTCGCTGACGACGTTCAGCGAGCAGCTGCTCGACCTGCTGGACGAGCTCGGAATCGAGCAGTGCTCGATCATCGGTTTTTCGCTGGGGGGCATGATCAATCGCCGCTTCGCGATGGATCACCCAGACCGCTTGCGCGCACTGGCGATTCTGAACTCACCGCACGAGCGCGACCCGGAGGCGCAGAAACTGGTCGAGCAACGCGCGCTCGATTCGGCCGCGGGCGGACCGGGCGCCACGCTCGACGCGACCATCGAGCGCTGGTTTACCGCCGACTTTATCGAAGCCAATCCGGAATACATCGCCACCGTGCGCGGCTGGGTGCTGGCGAACGATCCGGAAATCTATGCAAAATGCAGGCAGGTGCTCGCTTTCGGCGTGATCGAGCTGATTCGTCCGCAACCGCCGATCACCCACCCGACCCTGATGATCACCTGCGAAAACGACAGCGGCAGCACCCCGGAAATGAGCCAGGCCATCGCCAGCGAAATCAAAGGTGCGCAGGTCGTTGTCGTGCCGGAACTACAGCATATGGGGCTGGTCGAAAATCCGTCTTTCTTCATCAATGCGCTGGCGGAATTTCTCGAACAAATATAGGCTCATGGAAAATACCTTGGCGAAAGGGGAGGGCGAATGAAAAAAATGTCAGGAGGGCAGGCGGCGGTCGCATCGCTGCAGGCCGAAAAGGTCGAGCATGTATTCGGGCTCATCGGTTCGGCGACGATGGAAATGTTCGACGCGCTGTATGACGCCAGCGACATCAAATTCATCGGCGTGCACGACGAGCGCACCGGCACCCACATGGCCGACGGCTACGCGCGCGCCTCGGGGCGGGCCGGCGTCATCCTGGCCGGCCAGAACGGCCCGGGTGCGACCAACCTCGTCACCGGGCTGGCGCAGGCTTACGCGGCGTTTTCGCCGGTCGTGTCGATCGCCGGCTCGCTGTCTTCCGCGCATGTTTATCGCGACGCCTTCCAGGAAGTCGATCAACAGGCGTTATTCAAACCGATCACCAAGAAAACCTGGACCGTCACGCAAACCGCGCGCGTGCCGGAAATGTTCCGCGAGGCGTTTCGTACCGCGATGACGCCGCGGCGCGGGCCGGTACAGCTCAATATCCC
>JAOTUD010000098.1 GCA_029864065.1 Gammaproteobacteria bacterium
TGGTAGCGGCTCAGATAATTGTTGTAGCGAAAACTGGTATCGTTTTGCCCGGTTTCCCAGTAATGGGCCGCGTTTATCGGGTAAAGCAGGCTACGGTAATGAATGACCGGTAAATCGAAACCGCCGCCATTCCACGACACCAGTCGTGGCGTGTAGCGCTCGATACCGCTGAAGAAACGCTGCAGCAGGTCCTGCTCGTCGGATTCCTCGGTGCCCAGGGACCACACCTTGAACTGGTCCCGCGTACGCAACACCGCCGATATCGCCACTATGCGATGCAGGTGGTGACGCAAGAACTCGGTGCCTGCCTGCTGGCGGCGCATGTGGAATACCGCGCGCGCGACATCGTCATCGGACAGGCCGTGCAGGTCGTAAAGCCTGCGGCTACCGTCGATGTCGGGGATGGTTTCTATATCGAATACGAATACGTTCATGAAATACCCGGGTCAATGACCCGTAAAGACCTCCGTTGACAGGTAGCGATCGCCACGATCGCAAATGATGGTAACGATGTTTGCGTTGGAAACTTCTGCCGCGAGGCGCAAGGTCGCACAGATCGCGCCGCCCGAAGAAATGCCGCAGAAAATGCCCTCGCGGGCAGCCAGCTGCCGCGTAAAGTCCTCGGCCTCGGCGCGCGAAACGTCGATGATGCGGTCTACCGCCTCGGCCCGGTAAATCCTCGGCACGTACTCCGCCGGCCAGCGCCGGATCCCCGGAATCGACGAGCCATCGGTCGGTTGCACCCCGACAATCTGGATTTCCGGGTTTACCTCGGCAAAAAAGCGCGAACATCCCATGATGGTCCCGGTGGTCCCCATGGAACTGACGAAGTGGGTAATACTGCGCTCGCTCTGGCGCCATATCTCCGGCCCCGTGGTCTCGTAGTGGGCGCGCGGATTATCGGGATTGGCGAACTGATCGAGTATCCTGGCCTTGCCCGCCGCGTTCATTTCCTCGGCGATATCGCGCGCCCTGACCATGCCCTCCTCCTGGCTGACGAGAATGATTTCCGCACCAAACGCACGCATGGTTACGATTCTCTCGTGGCTCATGTTATCCGGCATTATCAGGATCATCCGGTATCCGCGCATTGCCGCAACCATGGCCAGCGCGATCCCGGTATTGCCGCTGGTCGCTTCTACCAGCACATCGCCGGGTTTTATTTCGCCGCGCGCCTCGGCATGCCTGATCATACTGTACGCGGCGCGATCCTTGACCGAGCCCGCGGGGTTATTACCCTCCAGTTTTGCCATTATGCGGTTGCCAACGCCGGCGTTGAGGCGCTGCAATGTCACCAGCGGGGTATTTCCGATATAATCCTGCAAAAACATATAATTAACAAAGCCCAATCCGGCATGGGATCTCGAAAACAACATTTTACGGCAATGGCGAATCGCAGATAAGCGATTTCTGGATATCGGGGGGATTCCTTGCAAGCCAGCCTCAGAGTCAGTGCGATACTTTTGCTGCTTGCGTGGACTCCCGTGCAGGCCCAGGGCGCCGCGACCGCGGCCGAGGATTTCTTCGATGAAGGTCCGCTGATCCTGACCGCATCGCGCATGGCCAAACCGCTGCTGGAATCTCCCGCCAGCGTCAGCGTAATCGATCGGCGGATGATTGCCGCTTCGGGGGCGCGCGAGCTTGCGGAGCTGTTCAGGCTGGTGCCAGGATTCGTGGTCGGTTTTCGGAACGGCCACTCGCCCGCCGTCAGCTACCATGGTCTGGGGCAGGAGTTCGGCCGTCAGCTGCAGGTGCTGATCGATGGCAGATCGGTATTCATCCCGTCTTTCGGCGGCGTGCCCTGGTCGAATTTACCGCTGTTGATAGAGGATATCGAGCGCATAGAAGTGATCCGGGGCCCGAATGCGGTGACCTATGGCGCCAACGCGTTTCTCGCAACGATTAACATAATAACGCGGCACGCGGCCGAGGATCACGGTGTGCAGTATTCCGCAACGGCCAGCGACAATTCCAATCCGGACATAAAAGATGCCTACCTGCGCGTCGGCAGCCAGCACCAGGATATCGACTGGCGCCTCAGCCTCGGCGCGATCAACGATGACGGTTTTGCAGCTATCAATGATTCCAAACAAATCGCAAAGGTCAACTTTCGCATGGACTGGCCCGCGCGCAGTAACCACTTCTGGACCCTTCAGCTCGGATCGAGCAGCAGCGAGGCCGGACGCGGCTTTCCGCCGTCGCCCGAGACCGTAACCAATATCGAACGCAGCGAAGCAGCGACCAATGGCTATTTGAACCTGCAATGGGAAGGCGCCCGGGATTCCGCTACCTCGATAGCCCGGCTAACACATACGCGCCAGCAGGTGACCGATAATTACGACCCCGGACCTTTTACGCTCGAAATCGGCGCGGGCCCGCCGATTGCGGGCGTCACCACGTTCATCGATTTCGACCGCGTCTCCGAGCGTACCGACCTGGAATTCATTCAAACCGACGACCTGAACCAAAGCCTGCGCCTGGTTTATGGCGGCAGCGTCAGGCGGGACCGGGTCAAATCCCTGTACCTGCTGAACGACGAAAACTTCCACGTGGTTGACAGCGGTCGCCTGTTCGGTGGATTCGAATGGCGCATCGACGACGACTGGCTGCTCGATCTCGGCGTCATGCTGGAGGATTCGACCCTGACCGAGACGCAAGGCTCGCCGCGCGTATCGTTGATTCGCAAGTTCGGAAAACGCCACGCGCTGCGGCTGGTTGCATCGACCGCGAGACGCAATCCAATCCTGTGGGAGTCCGAGGGAAAGACCGAGTTTAGCGTCAACTTTCCTGCTCCCATATCGAGCACCATTGCGATACCAACATGGATCGGCAACAACGAGATCGAACCCGAAGAAATCGAGTCTTACGAGGTCGGGCTGCGCAGCCAGCTGGCTTCCGGAATCGAAACCGATATCAAGCTGTTCCGGTACCAGATCAGCAATCATATCGTCCAGTCATCGGTCCCGCTAAGCCTGCCTCCGCCGATCGGCGGGACAATCGACGTGCAGTCCAGTACAAATGGCGAGCTGACCCGGGTTCGTGGGCTCGAGGTCGAGCTCGGCTATGCTGTCGACAACCGCCTGCACGTCAACACGGGATTCAGCATCGTCGATGCGCATTCCAGCCTCGACGAATTCAAGGCATCTATTCCGGATCATACCGCCTTTGTCGCGGCACAATACCGGCCGAACGCAAAGCATGAAATCTCCGGCACCTTCTACTACCTGGACGAAATCAGCTGGATCGACATCAGCGCCGTGACCCCAGGCGCACGACGGCTGGACCTGCGCTACGTCTACCATCTGCGCAACGCGTTCAACTTCGAAATCATCGGGCAAAACCTGCTCGAGGATTACGCGGACTATCAATCCGAAAACCTACATGACCAGGTGATTTACCTGAGGTTTTCTGGCGGGTTCTAGCAAAATGCCGAGAACGGATTCGTGATCGCCAAGCGTCTCAAGGTTTTGCTATTCGCCCTGTTATGGCTGCTGCCGGGGATGAACGCGGCGCAGCAGGGTGCCGCGCACATCGTTATCGTAAAAAGCAGCGATAACGGTTATTTCAACCAGAGTATCGAAACCCTGATCAGCCACGTCGACGAGGCTGCAAAGTTCGAAGTCGTGCTGGCGGAAAACCTCGGCAGCGATTTGGCAAACGCGGGCGACGACCGGTTTTTCGTTGCGTTCGGCGAATCGGCGGTAAAAACGGTGGCCGCCCTCGGCGCTAAAATTAACTCGCTCAACGCCTATATTACCGAGGAGCAATACCAGCAGCTCGACATCGGCAACCAGGCAACGGTGCTGCTCGATCAACCGCTGCAACGTTACCTCGCTTTTTGCAAGCTGTTGCTGGGGGTTGAATCGGTCGGGGTGATTACGACCGGGAAAATCGACATCGATCGGCAGCAATCCGATCAACTCGAACGTCTTCAGATCGAACTGAACCAATACCAGCTGGATCCGCTGAACAAACTGCTGCCCGTTTTGCGCAGGCTGTTGCAACACAATGATGTGCTGCTGATGCTGCCTCGGCAGGCCATATACAATCGAGATACCCTCAAGGGCGTATTGCTGACCAGTTATCGTAGCCGCAGGCCGGCCATCAGTTACTCTCCGGCTCACGTCAAGGCCGGCGCACTCGCATCGATTTACTCCTCGCCGGTCGACATCGGCAGGCACCTGGCGATGCTGCTCAATCAAAGATTGCGTAATCCGGCGCACAGGCTGCCTGCTGTTCAGTTCGCCAGGTATTATTCCATCGTCAGCAATCGACGGGTCGCGCGGGCCCTGGGCATTAGCTTACCCGGTGAAAGCGAATTACGCGCACGGCTGGATGCGCTCGAGCGATGAAAAGCCTCGGTATCAAGTACCAGATCCTGCTGATCACGCTGATTCCGGTGTTCCTGATCGATTTGTTTTTTACCTATAAGCATATCGACACCAGCATCGAGCAGGCCGACAATCTGCTGCGGGACAAGGGGCGAATAATAGCCCGTCAAATTGCCGGGGCGTCCGAATTCAACCTGTTTACCGGCAACGATGAGCAGATACAGTACCTGCTGGACCAGTCGATCGGCAGCAACGACATCGTGCTGGCCTCGGTTTATGATCGCCAGGGAAACCTGGTCGCGAAATCGCTGGCGCCCGATTTCAGGCAGTCGAACCTGACCGACTATGTTTATCATCGACAATCCATACTGTTGCAAAGCATCGAGCATTCCGACGTATTTTCGCCCGATTCGGGCGAGGGCCGGCGCACCAGCACCCTTGGCTGGGTGCATTTGTATCTCTCGCGTCAACAGCTACAGCGCACGACCCGGCAAATCATCATCGATTCCATCGGATTTTTCGTATCGATCCTGATCATGGCCTTTATCCTGACGTTCGCGATAAGCCGCAGAATAACCAGGCCGATCTTCGAACTGATGGAACACCTGAAACTTGTCGAAACGGGACAGCTCGGAAAAATCATCGAGCCGACCGAGGACAATGAAATCGGAGCGGTTCAGAAAGGCTTCAACCGCATGACTCAATCGCTGCTGACCAATCGACGCCACCTGAATCAGCGCATCCAGCAGGCGACGCAACAGTTGAACGAGGCCATAACCGGCCTGGAAACCAAGAACCGGGAGCTCGGTTTCGCCCGTGACGAGGCGCAAAACGCGAATCGCAGCAAGTCGGAGTTCCTCGCCAACATGAGCCATGAAATCCGCACACCGATTAACGGCATCAAGGGTTTCATCAGCTTGCTAAGCCAGTCGAAACTCGATCGGTCGCAACGGCGTTACGTCGATATTGTTCTGAAGTCGACCGGCGATCTGACCAATATCGTCAACGAAATTCTGGATTTCTCGAAAATAGAATCCGGCAAGCTGCACATCGTCGATGAAGAGTTCGATCTCTACGATGTCGTCGAACAGACCCGCGACATCCTGTTCATCAACGTGCTGACGAAAAGCATCGATTTGAATCTGATTATATTCAGCGACACGCCACGCTGGCTGGTCGGCGACAAGTTGAGGCTGAAGCAAATCCTGCTCAACCTGATCGGCAATGCGATAAAGTTCACCGACCAGGGCCGGGTCGTGATCCGGGTTACGCTGGAGGATCGGCGGCAGGACAGGGTCGACATCGAGATTAGCGTCGAAGACAGCGGTATCGGAATTTCCGAGGATGACCAGCAAAACCTTTTTCAGGCCTTCAGCCAGGTCGAGAGTTCCGCTACGAGACGCTTCGCGGGCACCGGGCTTGGGCTTGTTATCAGCAAAAATCTGGCGACCCTGATGGGCGGCGATATCGAAATGCACTCGGAAACGGGAAAGGGCTCCAGGTTCGTGCT
This sequence comes from Gammaproteobacteria bacterium, assembly GCA_029864065.1. Taxonomy (GTDB): domain Bacteria; phylum Pseudomonadota; class Gammaproteobacteria. The sequence goes on from JAOTUD010000098.1 coordinate 5,842, forward strand.
GCGTCTCCCTTTCAGGGTCGCCCGCGAAAACGTGCAAGCGTCCGCAGCCGATACCCGGCAACAGAAAGCGCTGATATTTGCCGCTGAAAATACCTGTCTCATGGAAACCCGTTCCCTGTTCGACCGCGCCGGTGCCAGCACCGAATGCAGCCTGGTCGATATTCGAAGCGGCGCCGATCCCGTGATCGAATGCATCCAGCGCAACCAGGCATACGTCGACCTGCTGGTGTTCGACCTGCGCCACCTGACAATCGGCATCGAAAAAGTCTTGCATGCGGAAGTTACCGGCGGCAAACGAGTCATCCTGATGGATTACGACCGCGGCCCGGAGCCTGCAGCAATTGTTCCCGGGGTAGAGTTTGTCTCCGTAATCAGCACCAGCAGAGCAATCGCGGAGCTGCTGTCGCACAAACCCGCGCAGGAACCGCCCCTGCCCGCGGGTTCCGGGAAACCTGCCGCCGCCAGCATAAAGGTCCTGCTGGTCGACGATAATCCTGTAAATCTGAAGCTGGGAAGCGAACTCATTCGGTTGTGGGGCCATCAGGTAACCGAAGCCGAGCACGGCGCGGAGGCCCTGGATATCTACAGGCAGCGAGAGTTCGACCTGATTATTCTCGACATACAAATGCCCGATATCGATGGCGTCAGCCTGCTGCAAATGATGCGCGATCATTACCCCGAAGATCAAACCCCGATCGTCGCGCTGACCGCGAACGTGCTCAACGATAAAGCCGACCGATTGCTGGAACTGGGATTCGATTATTTCCTCGAGAAACCGATTGACGAGGAGAAGTTCCGCGCGCTGCTGGACGGCGAACCACGGCGACGCAGCGACCAACTGCAGCAACAGGCAGACGCCGGGGCGATCACCGACTGTTCGGTGGACTACGCGGCTTCGCTGGCGCTATCGGCCGATAACGAATCGCTACTCAGGCAAATCCTGGAAATAATACAGCGCGACATCCCGGGTCAGCAGCAACAGCTGCGCAACGCCGTGCAGAAATTGGACAGGGCAAGGCTTGGCGCTGCCGTGCACAAGCTGCACGGCGTTACCTGCTACGCGAGCCTGCCGCGCCTGCGGCGCCAGGTGCTGGATCTGCAACAACGGCTCGCGCGCGACGGCGATGCCCCCCTGGAACAGGCGGTCTCGGCAATGATCGACGAACTGGATGCGGTAAACCTGGAAGTCGAGCGGCAGCTGCAGGCAATGGGCGGCAGCGTACCTGTCGACTAGGACTCGAGCACCACCATCGCTACCACGTAGTGTTTCTCGTCGGATAGCGAAATCAGCGCATTTTTAATTTTTAACGCGGCGATGAGCTCTGCGGCGTTGTCAAGAAACCGTAACAGCGGCCGTCCCTGCTCGTCGTGATCAATCTGCACCGATTGAAAACCGAATTGTTTACCGATGCCGGTGCCCAGCGCCTTCGCGGCGGCTTCCTTGGCCGCGAACCGGGTTGCGAGGTAACTGCTGGATTGCTTGCGCAGATCGAACTCGATCAATTCCGCGTCGGTCAATATGCGCCGCGCGAAACGTTGCCCGAATTTCCCGGCAAGCTTGCGCACGCGCTCGATTTCGGCGATATCCACGCCAATGCCGACAATCATGAAGCAGCGGCCCGCGCTTCCCGCATTATCCGTTTGATATCGCGAACCGATTGCTCCAGCCCGAGAAAAATCGCGTCGGCAATGATCGCGTGCCCGATATTCAGTTCGCTGACCAGGGCATTGGCGGCTATCGGCGCGACGTTATGACGATTGAGACCATGCCCCGCGTTGACCTGCAGGCCTTTGCCATGCGCATAGGCTATTGCCTCGTTCAGGGATTCCAGTATAGCCGCCTGTTCTTCGCCATGCGCATCGGCATAATGTCCCGTGTGGATTTCGACACAGGGTGCGCCGCATTGGATCACCGCATCGATCTGTTCGCGGCTCGCGTCGATGAACGGCGAAACCCGGGTGCCCACCTCGGCGAGCCGGGCGCAGGCGTCGCGTACCTGCTGCAATTGCCCGACCACGTCCAGCCCCCCCT
>JAOTUD010000714.1 GCA_029864065.1 Gammaproteobacteria bacterium
GTAAAGCGGGACACCCGTCTCGGTGATTTGTCGAACAAAAAAGCTATACTCGATTCCCATATGCTTACAAGAACGCTCCTGTTGACCGGCCTGATGCTGCTGGCCGCTGGTACCGCCGGCGCGAACAGCGCAATCTGGCGCGAACTGCCGTCGCAGGATTCGATCGCGCCGCGAGGCGCCGCGGACGTCGAACCCGTTGCGCGCCGCTACGAAGCCGACAACCTGGCGCTGCGCGGCCTGCTGGCACAGGCTCCCCACGAGACCAGCGGTGATTTATCGCATCAGCTATACCTGCCGATGCCGGACGGTAGCCTGCTGCCGTTCAGCGTGGTCGAATCCCCGATCGTGGCGCCCGGACTCGCGGCGAGATTCCCGGGAATCAGGTCATTCAAGGTGGCCGGCGTTGACGGCGAGCGTGCCGCCGGGCGTATCGATATTACCCCGCTGGGATTTCACGGCATGATCGAGACCGCGGACGGCATGGTGTACATCAATCCCGAGGATTTCAGATCGCAGGACAACGTCTATCTTTCGCGATTTACGGCGGATGATGGGCGGCCGCGTTTCAGTTGCGGGGTGCAAGATCATTCCCGCGATTTGAGCGAGTGGGTAAAACCACGCTCGGGAACCGCCAGCCGGGTGTCGGGAAACCTGCTCGAGTATGATCTCGCGGTCGCAGCGACCCTCGAATACCACCAGTATTTCGGCAGTTCAGTCGCAAACACTTACTCGGCGATTTTTAGCACGATGAGCAACGTAAATTTCGTTTACGAGCGCGACCTGGGTATCAGGCTGGTGCTCGTTGCTGATAATAACCTTTTATACGAAACGATGGATTTCGGTTTGTTGAATAACAATGACGAGTTCGTGCTGTTGGGCCAGGTTAACGACTGGATCGACAGCAGGTTACCCGGTAGCGACAGCGCTTACGATATCGGTCACATGTTCAGCAGGCCGCCGCCATTTATCGGCGGCGGCGGTGTCGCGCGGCTCGGCGCGGTGTGCGATAACAGCAACAAGGCCGGGGGTGTTTCCGGATCGCCCGATCCAATCGGCCCAAAATTCGATATCGAGCTGGTGGCGCACGAAATCGGTCACCAGTTCAACGCCGATCACAGCTTCAACGGGACCTCGGAGGCCTGTTTTAATCGAAATGCCGGGACCGCGTACGAGCCGGGCAGCGGTTCGACGATCATGTCCTACGCAGGAATTTGCCCTGACGAAAATCTCCAGTCGACCAGCGACGCCACGTTTCATGCCAGCAGCATCGCGCAAATCGGCAGTTTCACTGCCGCTCAGGGAAGTTGTTACACCCTTATCCAGACACCGCCAGCGCCGGCGCTCGCTAATGTTGATCCCGTGATAGCGGCAGGAGCCGACACGGCGATCCCGGCCAATACCCCGTTCATCCTCGAAAGTAGCGCCTCCGATGCCGACACCCCGTTGTCATCGCTACGATACCAGTGGGACCAGATGGATAGCGGCTGTTCGACCAATTCAAACACTTTCGGCACCGACAACGGCAGCAATGCGCTGTTTCGCAGCTACCTGCCGCGTGCCGAGGCATGGCGTAATTTTCCGGCGCTCGGGACCCAGGTCGAGGGACGATACGACAAGGCCGAGGTGTTACCCTGCAACGATCGCGATCTGAACTTTCGCGTGACGGTGCGCGACGGCAGCAGCGGCCAGGGTTTCGAAGACGTGCGTGTCACAATCGATAGCAGCGCCGGTCCGTTTGAAATCACCAGCCTGATGACACCTCAGATCCTTACCGCGGGGGTTGCTTTTCCGGTGGACTGGAATGTCGCCAACACCGATCTAGCGCCGATCAATTGCGCCAATGTCGATATCGAATTACTGGTCTTCTCTGCCGGGTATAGCAGTTATTCAAGCTATCCGCTGGCGATGACGACGCCAAATGACAGCAGTCAACTGGTTACGATCACGCCTGCTGACAGGACCATATCCCCAACCTCCAAGGCGCGCATCAGGGTGAAATGCAGCGATAACATTTTTTACGATATCTCGGAT
>JAOTUD010000099.1 GCA_029864065.1 Gammaproteobacteria bacterium
AAGCCTCGCGTTGAAGATAAAATTCTTTCAGCAAAACCGCGCCGCGCTGGTGGAAATGGCCCTGAACGCGCGCGCCTGTTTCCAGCCCGATGCGGCCGAGCGCCTGGCCAACGGTATTCTGGCGGGAGCGCGGTCATGACGGTCAGTTCGAAGCATTTCATGCGGCGCATACGCAACATCCATTTTACCGGCATCGGCGGCGCCGGCATGAGCGGTATTGCCGAGGTTTTTCACAACCTCAATTACCATATCAGCGGATCCGACATCGCCGAAAACGCGATGGTCAGGCATATGCGCGATATCGGTATCGAGGTCACCATCGGGCATCGCCGCGAAAATATCGCCGCTGCCCACGTGGTGGTGGTATCGAGCGCCATCGATGCCGACAATCCCGAGATCGAAGCCGCGCGCGAGTTGCGCATCCCGGTGGTCAGGCGTGCCGAAATGCTGGCCGAACTGATGCGATTCCGGCGCGGTATCGCGGTGGCCGGCACCCACGGCAAGACGACCACGACCAGTCTGGTAGCGAGCGTGCTCGCCAGCGGCGATATCGATCCCACCTACGTGATCGGCGGCAAGCTGATAAGCTCAGGCAGGCATGCGCGCCTCGGGTTGAGCGATTACCTGGTAGCCGAGGCCGATGAAAGCGACGCGTCGTTTCTGTACCTGCAGCCGATGATGGCGATCGTTACCAACATCGACAACGATCACCTGTCCACCTACGAGGGCGACTTCGAGCGGCTCAAGCAGGCTTTCGTCGAATTTCTGCACCACCTGCCTTTCTATGGACTCGCGGTACTTTGCCTCGATGATCCCGTGGTGCGTGAAATCATGGATCAGGTCGCACGCCCGATACTGACCTACGGCGAGTCCGAGGATGCCGATGTGCGCATCGCCGATATCGACGCCAGGGGCGCCAGGACTCATTTCAGCCTGCGCTTGCCGGACGATCCCGAAGTGTTGCAGATCGAACTCAACCTGACCGGAAAGCATAATGTCCTGAACGCAACCGCGGCGGTCAGCATTGCCTGGGAACTGGGGGTTTCGCGTGACGCGATTCGCCAGGCGCTGGCCGATTTCTCGGGCATAGGGCGCCGTTGCCAGATCAGCGAAAACGTCGCGGTTGCCAATGGCAAGGTCATGCATATCGACGATTACGGGCATCATCCCAACGAAATCGCGGCCACCCTGTCCGGAATCCGCGCTGCCTGGCCCGACAAGCGCCTCGCGGTGTTATTCCAGCCGCATCGCTACACCCGCACCCGCGATCTGTTCGAAGACTTTACCCAGGTGTTATCGGAGGTCGATCGATTGATATTGCTCGACGTCTACCCTGCGGGCGAGAGCCATATCAAGGATGCCGACGGGCGTGCGCTGGCGCGCTCGATCCGCGGCCGCGGCAAGGTCGATCCGGTTTTCGTCGAGGATCTCGACGGTCTCGACGAGGTCGTCGAAAGCGTGTTGCAGGATGGCGATATCTTCGTCACCCTGGGCGCGGGCAGCATCGGCGCCTGGGCGGCGCAATTTCTCGCGCGCCACCAGCCATCCGAGGAGGACGCGTGAACGTGGCCGGAAAGCAGCCAGTCAGGGGCAAACTGATGTTCGACGAACCGATGTCGAAGCATACCAGCTGGCGTCTCGGCGGTCCCGCCGATCGCTACTACGTGCCGACGGACTTGCAGGATTTGCAGGACTTCCTGGCGGGCCTCGAAAGCGACATCGAGATCGTCTGGGTGGGTCTCGGCAGTAACCTGCTGGTGCGCGATGGCGGTATTCGCGGGCAGGTCATCGCGCCGCTGAACGCGCTCCGCGAAATACGCCTCGATGCCGACGGCAGCCTCTACTGCGAATGCGGTGTCAGTTGCGCCAAACTGGCGAAGTTTTGCCACAGGCAGGAGCTTGCGGGCGCCGATTTCTTCGCCGGGATACCGGGCACTATCGGCGGTGCGCTGGCAATGAACGCGGGCGCCTTCGGTGGCGAAACCTGGGCCGCCGTGGAAAGCGTCATCATGATCGACAGGCGCGGCAAGCTGGTCGAGCGCAGCGCCGCGGAATTCGAGATTCATTATCGCCAGGTACGGCTGCCGCAACGGGAATGGTTTGCGGCGGCGCGGTTCCGCTTCGATCCGCGCGCCCCCGGTGAAGAGTCGAATATTCGCCAGTTGCTGAAGCAACGCAACGCCACGCAGCCCATCGGCGAGCCTTCCTGTGGATCGGTATTCAAGAATCCACCCGGCAAGCATGCCGCGCAGTTAATCGAGGCGGCGGGGCTCAAGGGTTTTTGCCTGGGCACGGCCTGCGTTTCGCAAAAGCATTCCAATTTCATTATCAGCCGGGAAGACACGACGGCCAGCGACGTGGAAGCCTTGATCGAACATATTCGGCAAACCGTGGCGAATCGTTTCGACGTCGACCTGGAACCCGAAGTGCATATCGTGGGGGAAACTCTATGAGCAAACTGTTGCACAAGGCTGCCGCCGGCGCGGCCGCGAACTGTGGCAGGGTGGCGGTTTTGATGGGCGGCGATTCGGCCGAGCGCGAGGTCTCGCTGAAAAGCGGCAACGCCGTATACCAGGCCCTGCTCGAGGCCGGGGTCGACGCGATTCCCGTCGATCTGCAGGCGCGCGCCTTTCATCAGCTCGCCGAGCTCGATGTCGATCGCGTGTTCAACGTTTTGCACGGCCGCGGTGGCGAGGATGGCAGCATACGCGCGGTGCTCGACTTTCTCGGTATCCCCAGCACCGGCAGCAACGTCTGCGCATTGGCGTTGACGATGGACAAGGTGCTAACCAAGAAGGTCATTCGCTGCAGCGGAATCCCGACCCCCGATTTCATCGAGTTGTACAGCGAGGCCGATTGTGAACGCCTGCTGGCGGAGTTCGGCCTGCCGGTTTTTGTCAAGCCCGTACTCGAGGGATCCAGCATCGGCATGACGCCGGTGCACGAGGCCGACGACCTGTTTCCGGCCTGGAACAAGGCGCGCCGTTACGGCGCGGTGTTCGCGGAAAAGTTTATCGAGGGTGCGGAGTATACCGCCGGTTTCATCGGTGACGACGTGCTGCCGTTGATCAAGCTCGAAACCCCGCGTGAATTCTACGATTACGAGGCCAAGTATATTGCCGACGACACCATCTACACCTGCCCCAGCGGCCTCGATGCCGACAAGGTCGACGAAATCAACGACCTCGTGCGCGCCACCATAAAGGCGACGCGGGTCAGCGACTGGGGTCGTGTCGATCTGATGCTCGACCGGCAACAGCAACCCTGGGTGATCGAAGTCAATACCGTACCCGGCATGACCGACCACAGCCTGATTCCGATGGCGGGCCGGGTCGCCGGTCTGGAAATGCCCGATCTGGTACTCAGGATTCTCGAAGCAACCCTGGCCGGAGGTGACTGATGTTCGGATTTCGCAAACAGGGCGCGCAGGCAAAACGAAAAATGTCGCCGGTCAAGTCGAGTTCGTTCCGCTGGAGGAAATCCTACAACTGGATCTTCCTGCTGTTGCCGATAGCGCTGGCCGGTCATTACCTGTCGAGAATGAACGAGATGATGCCGATTCGCAGTATTCAGCTTGCCGGAAGCTTCGAAAACCTGAATCAACGGGAAGTCGAGCAGGCTTTGCAGCCTTATATCGGGCAGGGGTTCTTTGCGCTCGATATCCACGAATTGCAGGAAACCCTGAACGCCAGGCCCTGGACCGAATCGGTGTCGATAAGACGCGTCTGGCCTGACAAGCTCAGGGTAACCATCACCGAAAAGAAACCGCTAGCGCGTTGGGACGATCGCCACCTGCTGAGCGAATCTGCCAGGGTATACCCGGCCGATACCGCGCCGTTCGCCCAGCTGCCGCTAGTGCATGCTCACAGTCATGCTCCCGAATGGGCGCTGCATCAGTTCGCGCGGCTCGAGGCGCAGTTCGAAAGCGTCGACGAAAAGCTGGTCGCGTTGCGCGTCGACAGCCGCGGTGCGATCGATATCGAGTTGCTGAACGGTTTGCAGATCAAGCTCGGACGCAGCGATGTCGACCGCAAGATAGAGCGCCTGGTCAGCATTTACCGGCGGCAGATTCTGCCGCGACGAGAACAGATTCTGCGCCTCGACCTGCGTTACAGCAACGGTTTTGCCGTTGCCTGGAAAAAAGAAGTGCTGCAAGGTCGTGACGAAGCATCAATCTGGAGTAATACAAATGTCTAAAAAGACATCGGGAAACCTGATCGTAGGGCTGGATATCGGCACCTCCAAGGTGGTGGCGATTGTCGGTGAGGTTACCGTGGAGGGCGATATCGAAATTATCGGTATCGGCACGCAACCCTCGCGAGGTCTGAAAAAAGGGGTCGTGGTCAACATCGAGTCGACCGTGCAGTCGATCCAGCGCGCCGTGGAGGAAGCCGAGCTGATGGCCGGCTGCCAGATCCGTTCGGTTTACGCGGGCATCGCCGGCAGCCACATCCGCAGCATCAATTCCCACGGTATTGTCGCAATCAAGGAAAAGGAAGTTACCCCGGCGGACGTGGCGCGCGTCATCGACGCCGCCAAGGCGGTCGCCATTCCCGCCGATCAGCGCATCCTGCACGTGCTGCCGCAGGAGTTTATTATCGACAACTCCGAGGGCATCCGCGATCCGATCAGCATGTCGGGGGTCAGGCTCGAAGCCAAGGTACACCTGGTTACCGGAGCGCTGAGCGCGGCCCAGAATATTATCAAATGTGTGCGCCGCTGCGGTCTCGAGGTCGACGACGTCATCCTCGAGCAGCTCGCATCCGCGAGCGCGGTTTTAACCGATGATGAAAAAGAGCTAGGCGTTTGCCTGGTCGATATCGGTGGCGGCACCACCGATATTGCGGTGTTTTCGGACGGCGCCATTCGGCATACCGCGGTCATCCCGATTGCGGGCGACCAGGTAACCAACGATATCGCGGTCGCGTTGCGCACGCCGACGCAGTATGCCAATGACCTGAAGATCAGGTATGCCTGCGCGCTGCGCCAGCTCGCCGCCGAAAATGAAACAATCGAGGTTCCAAGCGTCGGCGATCGCGAACCTAGACGCCTCGCGCGGCAGACCCTGGCCGAGGTGGTGGAGCCGCGCTACGAAGAATTGTTGAGCCTGGTGCAGGCGGAATTACGCCGCAGCGGATTCGAGGAAATATGTGCCGCCGGGGTCGTGCTGACCGGCGGCAGCGCGAAAATGGAGGGCGCGATCGAACTGGCGGAAGAGATATTCCACATGCCGGTTCGGCTGGGCTATCCACAGTATGTATCGGGACTGGTTGACGTGGTGCGCAACCCGATTCATGCCACGGGTGTCGGATTGCTGCTGTTTGGAAACAGGCAGAAATCTGGCTTGTCCGGTTATCAGCTGGACGATAAAAACGAGGCCGGCCTTTTGTCGAGAATGAAAAGCTGGTTTCAGGGTAATTTTTGATAGCAAGAGGAGACATAAAATGTTTGAACTAATGGATGCACACACCAAAGACCCGGTAATCAAGGTCATTGGTGTCGGTGGAGGCGGCGGTAACGCCGTGCAGCACATGGTTTCGGCGGGGATAGAAGGCGTCGATTACATGTGCGTCAACACCGACGTACAGGCACTCAAGAAGATGGATGTGCGAACGACCATGCAAATCGGCGCCAGCATCACCAAGGGGCTGGGCGCCGGCGCCGATCCCGGTATCGGCCGGCAGGCGGCGCTGGAGGATCGCGAACGCATACAGGAAGCGATCGAGGGCGCCCATATGCTTTTCGTTACCGCCGGGATGGGCGGCGGCACCGGTACCGGCGCCGCCCCGGTCATCGCGCAGATTGCGAAGGAAATGGGTATTCTGACGGTCGCGGTCGTCACCAAGCCGTTCGCCTTCGAGCGCAGCAAGCGCATGACGCAGGCTGAAACGGGAATCAAGGAGCTGGCAAATGTCGTCGACTCGCTGATCACGATCCCGAACGATAAACTGATGCCGGTGCTGGGCAAGGAGACATCGTTGCTGGAGGTTTTCGAAAAGGCCAACGACGTGCTGCGCGGCGCGGTGCAGGGTATCGCCGAGCTGATCACCTGCCCTGGTCTGATCAACGTCGATTTTGCCGACGTGCGCACGGTCATGTCCGAAATGGGTATGGCGATGATGGGTTCCGGCGTTGCCAGTGGCGAAAATCGCGCCAAGGAAGCCGCCATGGCGGCGATATCTTCGCCGCTGCTCGAGGACGTCAATATCTCGGGCGCCCAGGGGATCCTGGTTAATGTCACCGCGGGCCTGGATCTCGCGATCGGCGAGCTCGACGATGTCGGCACCGCAATCACCGAGCTGGCGTCCGCGGATGCCAACGTCGTGGTTGGCACCGTGATCGACGCGAGCATGACCGACGGCGAAATTCGCGTAACCATGGTAGCCACCGGACTCGGCAAGGACAAGGTCCTGTCCGATGCGCAACCGGTTGCGATCAAGCCCGAGCGCAACGGCGAGGTCGATTACAAGAAACTGGAACGGCCGACCGCAATCCGCCAGAAGATCGTCGGCGACAGTATCGAAGTAGCAGAAGACAAGGAGAGCATGGAATACCTCGAAATTCCTGCCTTCCTGCGCCGACAGGCGGACTAAACGGCACTCCTCTTGCCTGGAGAATGGTTCAGGGATGAACCATGGCTCCCGTGGAAGGGTTTGATAACGATGCTGAACGCCCGACTCTGACAATTTTCTGCCGGGCATGAGCGCACCGACCCTTGCGCACCGAATCCCTTACCAAGCGAAGCGCAGACCTGCTGCGTTTTTTCTGCGCCGGCCGGCGCGGCCAGCCGCGTCAGCTTTTGCCGAGCCTGGATCTGATCCACTGATCGATGGAGAACAACCCGCCGCCGAAGATAACGCTGGTGAACAGCATCGATCCCCACAGGTAATGCCACACCAGGCCGGCTCCCTTGGCAAGGGTTGCGTAGTAGGAAACCACGGCCATGACGTTGACCAACGACAGCGCGATCGCGCTGTAGCGGGTGCCTAGCCCGGCGATCAGAAAAACCGGAAACACCAGCTCACCGAAGGTGGCGAGATAGGCCGCCAGCTCAAAAGGCAGAAAAGGCACCTGGTACTCGTATTCGAACAGCACCAGCGTGGTTTCCCAGTCGCCGATCTTGTGCATACCCGATTTCAGGAAAACCCAGGCGACGTAAATCCTGATGAATAAAAGAAATGGCGCCTGCAGTTTTGACAGCAGGACGCTGACGGTTTGCGTCGGCGCATCCAGCTTCTCGACCAGCTCTATCATCTTGCTTCCCCCGGGTTTTTTTATGAATACAGAGGTTTGGAACCGGGGTGAATTGAAAAGTTCATAAAAATCGGTGACTCAGATCGAGGCGATACGCTCCGCCTGCATCCGCAGGCTGTTGAGCGCCGATTCGGTTTCGGCAAGTTTTTCCTGCTCCCTGTGGACAACGGCCTCGGGCGCGCGCGCAATGAAGTTCTCGTTGCCGAGTTTGGCGTTGATGCGCTCGGCATCCTGCTGCAATTTCTGGATATTTTTCTGCAGGCGCGCAAGCTCGGCCTGCTTGTCGATCAACCCGGCCAACGGAATCAGTAGCTGCATCTCCCCGACCAGCGAGGTCGCGGCATCCGGCGCCGCGGCTTCGGCTTCGAGCCAGGTGATGGATTCGAGTTTCGCCAGCGCCACGAGCAGTGCGCGGTTATCATCGATACGCTGTCGATCCAGCTTGGCGCCGTGCTGGCATAACACCGGCAGCGGCCTGCCCGGTTTTATATCCATTTCGGAGCGGACCTGGCGCACGCCCATGATGAAACTCTTGACCCATTCCAGCTCGGCGATGACCGCGTCGTCGACCAGACTCGCATCGCCCACGGGATAGCCGCGACGCATGATG
>JAOTUD010000715.1 GCA_029864065.1 Gammaproteobacteria bacterium
TGACTTCCATATCGGTGAACGCCTTCAGTTGCGGGCGGATGGCTTCGAACTCGGAACTGTCGGTGTCGGCGCACTGACCATAGTATTGCTTGGCGAGCTCGAATTTATGCTCGGATGGATCCGTCTTCTGCTCGCTGGCAAAGGACGTCGGGCTGGCGACGGCGAGCGCCAGCAGGGATGCCAGGATTGGGGCTGATAAACCTTTAATATTCATGTCATTGGTCCTCTGGGATATCGTCGGAAAATAGTCGTCCCATTATATTAACAAACCCTAATATTCTAATATTCCATCCGGGATAGGCGCCGCGCGCATCCGGGTAAGCACCGTGTCCGATCGGGAAAGAAACTTTCGCAACAGGGGTAATGCGGCAACAGGTTCGCGGTATTTTCGTGTTAGACTGCCGTTCGGGGCGCCGGAACGCGCCCGCGTTGCCGCTCCGCGCGGCCATGTATCGTTTACGGAAAGGAATCTGTCATGTCGCTGGCCCAGCTTACCACCCGCGCCCAGTTGGGCATTAACGCACCCCAGGTGCGCGTCGAAGTGCATATATCGAGCGGGTTACCCGCATTTACCGTGGTCGGGCTACCCGAGACCGCCGTGCGCGAGGCGCGCGACCGGGTGCGTTCGGCCATCATCAATTCGGGATTCGAATTTCCGGCGCGGCGTATCACCGTCAACCTGGCGCCGGCAGACCTGCCCAAGGAAGGTGGGCGCTACGATCTGCCGATTGCGCTCGGGATCCTGGCCGCTTCGAACCAGGCCGATATCTCGAAAATTTCCGCCGCCGCCTGTTTCGGCGAACTCGCGTTGAGCGGCGAATGCCGCAAGATCGAAGGGCTGTTGCCGGCCTTGATCGCCAGCCGACAGGCCGGACAGGATGTTGTTATTCCGTGTCGCAACCGAACCGAGGCCATGCTGGTACGCAGTCTCAGGATCAACCTGGCCAGTTCGCTGGCGCGGCTGTGCGCGAGCCTGAACGCCGCAGACGAACTGCCGTCGTTCAGTGCCGATCCCGGTACGCATCAACCCGATTACAAGGTCGATCTCAGCGATGTCCACGGGCAGCACCAGGCGAAACGCGCGCTCGAGATCGCCGCCGCGGGCGGTCATCATATGTTGATGATGGGCCCCCCGGGGACCGGCAAAAGTATGCTGGCACGGCGTCTCAACTCGGTCTTGCCACCGATGAGCGAAGACGAGGCGATGAGCCTTGCCGCCATCCGCTCGCTATGCCAGCAGACGGTCGTTCCCGAGACCTGGCTGGAACGACCGTTTCAGTCTCCGCATCACACGGTTTCGAGCGTCTCACTGGTCGGTGGCGGCAGCCAGCCGAAGCCCGGCGAAATCTCGCTGGCGCACAATGGCGTACTCTTCCTCGACGAACTCACCGAGTTCAGGCGCGGGGTCGTCGAAGTCTTGCGCGAGCCGTTGGAGACCAATCAGATTCATATATCGCGCGCCTCGCAAAAGGCGGTTTTTCCGGCGCGTTTTCAACTGATCGCAGCGATGAATCCCTGCCCCGGCGGTTGCGATTCGATCCAGTCCTGCGATTGCTCACCGGAACAACTGAACCGCTATCGCAACAAATTGTCGGCGCCCCTGCTCGACCGTATCGATATCCAGATCGAGCTGGGACGCCTCCGGCACGAGCAATTGATCGGCGCGGCGAACGACGTCGCCGAATCGAGCAGCCAGGTCCGAAAACGTGTCGATAGCGCGCGTAAACTTCAACTGCTGCGCCAGGGATGCATAAACACGAACCTCGAAAACCGGGAGCTGCTGGAGTTTTGCCGGCTGGATTCCGCAAGCGAACGGATGCTGGTACGCGCTATCGATAAACTGGGGCTCAGCGCGCGCAGTTATCACAAACTGCTCAAGCTGTCGCGTACCATTGCCGACCTGGCGCGGGAGGATAGCGTCCGCGAATGGCATGTCGCCGAGGCAATTTCGTATCGGCAACAGGACAGGCGGCGGAAATAGCGCTGCAGGTTTATTGAGCTGCTGGTTTTACGAACACATGA
>JAOTUD010000100.1 GCA_029864065.1 Gammaproteobacteria bacterium
CGCGGGAACTGTACGCGAAGGGTTGCTACGAAATCTCTCTCGGCGATACCATCGGCGTCGGCACCGCCGGCAAGGCGCGCGACCTGGTCGACCTGGTCGCCCGGGATGTCCCGGTAGCAAAGCTCGCGGCGCATTTCCACGATACCTACGGCCAGGCGCTCGCCAATATCCACGCGGTGATGCAGAGCGGGGTCGCGGTCGTCGACAGTTCGGTCGCGGGTCTCGGCGGCTGTCCTTACGCCAGGGGCGCCACCGGCAACGTCGCCACCGAGGACGTCGTATACATGCTCGACGGCATGGGTATCGCCACCGGCGTCGATATGGATCGGTTGCTCGACGCGGGTCGCTTCATCAGCGACTTCCTCGGGCGCGAACCGGTATCGCGCGCCGCCACCGCGCTGCTGCGCAGGAAAGCGGGCTGACGCGATGGGATTGCCCGCAGCCGCGAGCCGTGAGAAAAAACATCATCGCAAGATCGATTGCGAGGGATTTCAGCGCAGCGACGGCCTCTGGGATATCGACGTGCACATGGTCGATACCCGTACCTACGATTGCACCTACGACGAGTTTCACCGCGACGGCCTGATCAGGGCCGGCGAACCGGTGCACGACATGTGGCTGCGCTTTACCATCGACCTCGACTTCCTGATCCACGACGTACGGGCCGCGTCCGACCACACCCCCTTCGGCGTCTGCCCTCGTGCGGCCGGTTCGATGCGCGATCTCGTCGGGCTGCGCATCGGCCCGGGATGGATGAAGCAGGCGCGCGAGCGCATCGGCACCGATAGCAGCTGCACGCACCTGATGGACCTGCTCGGTCAACTGGCGGCGACCGCTTACCAGACGCTGCACGCGGCGATCGAAGAACGCGACGCGCGGCAACCCGGCCGCGCAAAGCCGCCGATCCTGGATACCTGTCTAGCGCTGTCGAGCAGCGGAGAGGTAGTGAAGAATCTCTGGCCCGAGTTTTACCAGCCCAAACGCAACGAGGAAACCGAATCATGACCATCGCACTGGCCTTCGATATTTACGGCACGCTGATCGATCCGCACGGCGTGGTGACCGAGTTGCAGCATCACGTCGGCGATCGCGCCGCCGAGTTTTCGCGAGTGTGGCGTGACAAACAGCTCGAGTACACCTGGCGGCGGGGATTGATGGGTCGCTACCAGGACTTCGGCGTGTGCACGCGCCAGGCGCTCCAATACGCGAATCTGTTGCTGCAGACAAATCTGGACGAATCGGCCATGGCCTCGGTTATGCAGTCCTACCGAACCCTGCCGGCTTACGCCGACGTGCCCGCCGCGCTGGAATCCCTGCGCGCCGCCGGCCATCGGTTGTTTCCATTTTCCAACGGCACCGCGGAAATGGTCGGTGCGGTGCTCGAGCACGCGCAAATCCGCGAATTTTTCGAGGAAATAATCAGCGTCGACGAGCTGCAAACCTTCAAGCCCAGCCCGGAAGTCTACCGGCACGTGATCGATATTGCAGATACCGAACCCGGGAACTGCTGGCTGGTTTCGAGCAACGGGTTCGATGTCATCGGCGCCGTCTCGGCCGGGATGGAGGCGGCCTGGCTGAAACGTTTCGAAGGGGTCGTATTCGATCCCTGGGGCATCGATCCCACGCTGGTGATCCAGAGCCTCGACGAGCTCGCGCATAAGTTATCCTGACGCAACGACGGTCGGTCGTAATCGACCGGCGCTAATACCGTTCCCGTGCGAGGCGGCGATACGATCGCCGACGATGAAATTCCCGGTCGCGCTGCGTAGCTGCGCTCCCTGACGCGCTGCAACGCGTGGGGGTGGCGTCCGGTCGCCGTTCTGTATTGCAAAAACCTCGAAAAATCAATAGTATGCGGTGCAATAATTTTTTTTGTTGCGGTGCAACAAAAATCTTGACAATGATATGATCAAGCCCTATATTATGCGTATTGTTGCAGTGCAACATAAGGTTTTTAAATCCTTAAACTCAACTTGAACAGAGGAAATACCCATGTACGAAGATTTCATGAAAATGGCTCAGGACAGCCTCAAGCCGGTGATGAAAATGGCAGAAAACAACACTGCTCTGGCAGTCAAGCTGATGCAGCGCCAGTCTGAAGGCGCGGCCGAGCTGATGCAAAGCAACCTGGCTCACATGCAGGCGCTGGTCGAAGTCAAAGACCTGAATGCAGCCGTCGAGATGCAACAGAAGTATGTCGAAACCCTGAATGAAAAGATGGTTGCAGCCGCCAGGGAAAATGTAGCCGCTATCGAAGCCGCAGTTACCGAAGCCGGCAAGATTTTCGAAGGCTCGCTGGCGGAAGTTCAGGCTCAAGCCAAGAAAACCGTGGAAAGCATCGAAAAGGAAATGAACAAGGCAGGCAAGGCAGCCAAGAAAGCAGCCTAGTTTAGATCCGCAGGAAGCGTTTCGGCCCCGGCCTTAACAATGCCTTAGTTTTACTCCTCCAATATTTCAGGCCCGGCGGTATAATGCCCCCGGGCCTTTTTTTTACAGGAAGCTGAAAATGACCAATGTTGTAATAGTAGACGCGGTTCGTACCCCGATCGGGGCCTTTGGTGGAGCCTTATCCTCGCTGCCGGCAAGCCATCTGGGCGCGCTGGTGATCAAGGCCCTGCTGGAACGCAACAAGCTCGCGGCCGACCAGGTCGACGAGGTAATCCTCGGCCAGGTGCTGACCGCCGGAGTAGGACAGAACCCCGCGCGCCAGGCCTCGATAGCGGCCGGTCTGCCGCATGAATGCCCGGCGATGACGATAAACAAGGTTTGCGGCAGCGGGCTCAAGGCCGTGCACCTGGCGGCGCAGGCGATCAAATGCGGGGACGCGGAGATCATCATTGCAGGCGGGCAGGAAAACATGAGCGCGTCACCGCACGTGCTGCCGAAATCACGCGACGGACAACGCATGGGCGACTGGCAGTTGCGCGACAGTATGATTGTCGACGGGCTGTGGGATGCGTTCAACGATTATCACATGGGCGTAACCGCGGAAAATATCGCCAAAAAGTACCAGTTTTCGCGTGACGACCAGGACGCTTTTGCCGCGGCCTCGCAGCAAAAAGCGGAACAGGCGCAAAACGCAGGCGTCTTCGCCGACGAAATAATTGCGGTCGAAATTCCGCAGCGCCGCGGCGATCCGGTCGTTTTCGATCGTGACGAGTACCCCAAACCCGGGACCACCGCCGAGGGCCTCGCCAAGCTACGCCCGGCGTTCGACCGCGAGGGTACGGTAACCGCCGGTAATGCCTCCGGTATCAACGACGGTGCCGCCGCCTTGCTGGTGATGAGTGCCGACAAGGCCGCCGAACTGGGCCTGACCCCGCTGGCGACGATCGCCGCCTACAGCAGTGCCGGGGTCGATCCCGCCATCATGGGCACCGGTCCGATTCCGGCGTCGAAGAAATGCCTGCAGAAAGCCGGCTGGAAGGTCGACGACCTCGACCTGATCGAATCCAACGAGGCGTTTGCCGCGCAATCGATGTCGGTTAACTGCGACCTGGAATGGGATACCAGCAAGGTCAACATCAGCGGCGGCGCGATCGCGCTGGGCCATCCGATCGGTGCCTCCGGCGCCCGCGTTCTGGTAACCTTGCTGCACGGCATGAAGCGTACCGACGCGAAGCG
The DNA here is from genome assembly GCA_029864065.1 of Gammaproteobacteria bacterium. Taxonomy (GTDB): domain Bacteria; phylum Pseudomonadota; class Gammaproteobacteria. The sequence goes on from JAOTUD010000100.1 coordinate 3,625, forward strand.
CGGGCTGGCGACGCTGTGTATCGGCGGCGGCCAGGGCGTGGCGCTCGCGGTAGAACGCTAGAATATAAACCTAAACCTAGATAAAGGAGAGACGATTATGGGCCGAGTAGCTCTAGTCACAGGCGGCACCCGCGGCATCGGTGAAGCCATTTGCCTGGCATTGAAAGATGCCGGAGACAGCGTCGTCGCGACCTACGCCGGAAACGACGAAGCCGCGAAGAAATTCAGCGAAAGCACCGGTATCCCGATCTACAAGTTCGATGTCGGTAACTACGATGCCTGCCAGTCGAAGGTGCAGCAGATCGAAAGCGATGTCGGTCCGATCGAAATACTAATCAACAATGCCGGTATCACGCGCGATGGCACGATGCACAAGATGACCTTCGAGCAATGGAACGAGGTCATCCAGACCAACCTGACTTCCTGCTTCAACATGTGCCACGCGGTGCTCAACGGCATGCGCGAGCGTGGCTTCGGCCGTATCGTCAACATCGGGTCGATCAACGGGCAGGCCGGGCAATACGGCCAGGTCAACTATGCCGCGGCCAAGTCGGGCATCCACGGTTTCACCAAGGCGCTGGCCCAGGAAGGCGCGGCCAAGGGAATTACCGTCAATGCCATCGCGCCGGGTTATATCGCAACCGAGATGGTCAGGGCGGTGCCCGAGAACGTGCTGGAAAAGATCGTCGCGCGAATCCCGGTAGGCCGCCTCGGCGACGCCAGCGAAATCGCTCGTGGCGTCGTGTTTCTGACTGCGGACGATGCCGGCTTCATCACCGGCTCGACGCTGTCGATCAACGGCGGCCAGCATATGTACTGACGCGCGTTGCGAAACAATGCTTCGAAGCCGGGTGTCGATCACCCGGCTTTTTTTTTGGCTCGGCCCTCGTTAGTTCTATAGAATGTCCTGACGATGGAAATTCCCGACACCAACAGTCCCTCAGACCAGCCCCACGTAGGGCTCTTCGTCACCTGCCTGGTCGATCTCTTTCGGCCTTCGGTCGGTTTCGCCGCAGTCGAATTGCTGCAGCGGGCAGGCTGCCGGGTCACGGTGCCGCGTGCGCAAACCTGCTGCGGGCAGCCCGCGTTTAACAGCGGCGACGATTGGCACGCAAAGCAGATCGCCATGCAGGTGCTCGATGCCTTCGAGGAATTCGATTACGTGGTCGGCCCCTCGGGTTCCTGTATGGGTACGATACGATGCCATTACCCGGAAATGTTTGCCGACGATAGCCGGCTGCTGCCGCGCTTCGAGGCGCTTTGCGCGAAGAGCCACGAGCTGGTCAGTTTCCTGGTCGACGTACGCGGGGTCGAAGCGGTCGAGGCAAGCTTCGATCATTGCGTTACCTACCACGATTCCTGTTCGGCCTTGCGCGAGCTAGGTATCAAGGCTCAACCCAGAAAGTTGCTCGCCACGGTTGCCGGGCTGCACATCAGCGAGCTGCAGGGCACCGACATCTGCTGTGGATTCGGCGGCACATTCTGCGTCAAGTACCCGGAGATATCGGGGAGCATGGTCGCGGACAAGGTCGCCGCCGTCGCGGCGAGCGGCGCGGACACGCTGCTGTCCGGTGATCTCGGTTGCCTGCTGAACCTGTCCGGCAAGTTAAGGCGCGAGGGCAAGTCCACCCGCGTCTACCATGTAGCCGAGGTGCTGGCGAACATGGCCGATGGCAAGTCGATCGGCGAGGGTGACGATTGATGCAGCCGGATTCGCGCCATTTCAAGGCGAATGCCGAAGCCGCGTTACGCGAGCCCAGGCTGCAGGCGGCATTGAAACAGCTGGAGCTCGGTTTTGTCGCCGGCCGGCAACGTTGCTACGAAGCCTTGCCCGAGTTCGAGTCCTTGCGCGACCGGGCCCGGGATATCCTCGATCATACCCTCGAAAATCTCGACGCTTACCTGGTCGAGTACGAGTCCCGGGTGATCGAATCCGGAGGGCAGGTCCACTGGGCCAGCACGCCGGTGCAGGCGCGTGAGATCGTGATCGACATCTGTCGTGCCGCGAAGGCCAGATCCGTGATCCGCGGCAAGTCGATGGTGGGCGAGGAAATCGGCATCAACGATGCGCTCGAGGCCGCCGGATTCGAGGTCACCGAAACCGATCTCGGCGAGTATATCCTGCAGCTTGCCGGGGAACCGCCGAGCCATATCGTGGCTCCGGCCATACACAAGACCAGGGAAGAAATCTCCGACCTGTTCTTCGAACATCATCGCGAGCACGGTTTTACCCAAAGACAGACCGAGCGCAGCGCGCTGGTTGCCGAGGCGCGCCAGGTATTGCGCGAGAAATTTCTCGGCGCCGATGTCGGCATGACCGGTGCGAATTTCCTCATCGCCGAGACCGGCAGCAACGTGATCGTCACCAACGAGGGCAACGGCGACCTGTCGAGCACGCTGCCGCGCGTGCAGATCGTCACCGCTGCAATCGACAAGGTGGTGCCCACGCTGGAAGACGCATCGCTGTTGCTGCGTTTGCTCGGGCGTAGCGCGACCGGACAGGAAATTACTGCCTACACGACATTTACCACCGGCCCGAAACGCGCGCGCGACGCCGATGGCCCGGGCGAATACCACGTCGTGCTGATCGACAATCACCGCAGCGAAATGCTCGGCAGCGAGCTGCGCCCGATGCTACGCTGCATCCGCTGCGGCGCCTGCATGAATCATTGCCCGGTCTACGGCCGCGTCGGCGGGCACGCCTACGGCTGGGTTTATCCGGGGCCGATGGGATCGGTGTTGACGCCAATCATGGTCGGTCTCGACGAGGCCGGGCACCTGCCCAATGCCTGCACCCTGAACGGGCGCTGCGAAACCGTTTGCCCGGTCAAGATCCCGCTGCCTACCCTGCTGCGCAGTTTGCGCCGCCGCCAGCACCTGCAGCGGCAGAATTCGAGGCTGGCGCGCATCGCGCTGTCGCTGTGGACCTGGGTCGCGTTGCGGCCGCGCCTTTACCAGGCGTTGACTCGGCCGGCGATGTCGCTGCTGTCGCGGCTGGGCGCAAAAAGCGGTAGTTTCCGGCGCATGCTGCTCGCGTCGGGCTGGACCCGCGTGCGCGACCTGCCGGCGCCGCAGGGCTCGACCTTCCAGGCGCGCTGGCAGCAACGGCAGCGTGGGCGGAAATGAGCGCGGCACGGGAACAGGTTCTGTCACGGGTTCGCACGGCGCTGGGTCGGGGTGAACCGGGTGACGCACAGGTGGCGGAGATACGCGCGCGCATCGAGCGGCATCCGCGACATATCGAGCCCGTTTTCGACGAACCGGCGCCGCTGCGCTTTCGGCAAAAGCTCGAAGCCGCTGAAGCGAGCTGCGCGACGCTCGATTCGCTGGCGCAGGTCGGGGCCGAAGTCGAACGCTACCTCGACCAGGCCGGCGTGGCGAAAAGGCTGGTTGTCAGTGGCGATGAACTGCTGCAATCGATCGACTGGCCGGCGTCGATCGACGTTCGACCGTGGGTGGCGGGAAGCGACGAACGGGTTTCGCTGACCTCGGCGCATCGCGGCATCGCCGAAACCGGCACGCTGATGCTGCTGTCGGGCGAGAACAATCCGACCCGTCTCAATTTTCTGCCGGATTATCACATCGTGGTGTTGACCGCGGATCAGCTGGTTTTGCGCATGGAAGACGCCTGGGACAGCCTGCGTTCCTGTTTCGGCGAAATGCCGAGAACCGTCAATTTCATTTCCGGCCCGTCGAAGACGGCCGACGTCGAGCAAACGGTCGAATACGGTGCGCACGGTCCGCGCTGCCTGCACGTGATCCTGGTCGGCTGATCAATCCTGCGCGCCGCCTGCGTTGCGGCGCTCAGGACCGTGGCGGGATCGAGTAGGTGCCGGTGGCATGCGCAACGATGTTGTCGTCGCTGTAGATCGACACTTCGACCACGGCGAGGCGCTTGCCGAGCTTGATGATCGAGCCCCTGGCGACGAGGTCGCATGTGCTGGGCTTGCGCAGGAAATTGATGTTCAGGCTGGTCGTTACGGCGAGCTTGATCTCGCCCAGCATGCTCAACACGACCGCAAACATGCACACGTCCGCGAGCATCATCATGAAGGGTCCGGCGATGGTGCCGCCGGGGCGCAGCGATTTTTCGCTATAGGGGAGGACCAGTTCGGCGCGTCCTTCCTCTATTTCGCGAAGGTAGATTCCGCTATCCGCGGCCGACGGCAGTTCGACCCTGATAATCTCGTTGAATTTCTCGGTGC
>JAOTUD010000717.1 GCA_029864065.1 Gammaproteobacteria bacterium
ACCTCAGGCGCTCGCGCGGTACTTTGCGACAGCTTCGAGGGATAACAGGCCTGACCGCCTGATACCGGGATTCCCGGCGGCGCCGGCCGCGGAGCAACCACCATGAAAGGAATCAGGGGACAGACCACGTTTTTAATGTACGGGTAAACCTGAATAGTAAATTGTGGTCTGCCCTCTATATTTTGTTCGTTCGCGCCACTATATAACGCTTATGACACTGCTGATTATTTACCTGGCGATTGCGATCGGAGTTTCCTTCCTGTGCTCGATTCTCGAGGCGGTGCTACTCTCGGCCACACCGAGTTACGTCGAAACGCTGCAATCCGAAAGGCCGCGCGCCGGCGCGGTGGTCAACCGAGTCCAGGATCGACTCGACCAATCGCTGGCCGCGATCCTGATCCTGAATACCTTCGCCCACACCATGGGTGCCTTCGGCGTCGGAGCCCAGGCGCTCAAGGTGTTCGGCGCGCAATGGGAAACGCTGATCGCGGTTTTGCTGACGCTCGCAATCCTGTATTTTTCCGAAATCATCCCGAAAACCCTGGGGGCGACCTTCTGGCGCCTGCTGATCATACCGTCTGCCTATCTGATCCTGTGGCTGGTCAAACTGGTATACCCGCTGGTGTGGATATCGACGCGCCTGACCAGGTTATTCGGCCGCAGGCAGGAAAGCGAAATTACCCGCGAGGAAATTATTGCCATGGCATCGCTCGGCAAGAGGGGGGGCGCGCTGATCGATCGCGAAAAGGACTATGTTTCCAACGTGCTGAACCTGCGCGAGATCGTCACCGAGGAAGTGCTGACGCCGCGCACCGTGGTGCACATGCTCGAACAGAACATGAGCGTCAGCGAGGCGCTCGACGACCCGCAAACAAGGCAATTCTCGCGCATGCCGATTTACGATGAGCATCCCGAGCATATTACAGGCAAGGTGCTGCGTCACGACCTGTTCATGGCGGAACGCAACGGGTATGGCGACGAGCCGGTGAAAAACTTCGGCAAGGAAATCATCACCGTGTCAGATAAACTGCCGGTGGAGCAATTACTCGAATTGATGCTGAAAAACCGGGTGCACCTGTGCCGGGTCAAGGACGGCTTCGGCCAGACCTCGGGTATCGTCACGCTCGAGGATGCGATCGAGACCTTGCTCGGGCGCGAAATCGTCGATGAAAGCGACACCGTCGAAGACATGCAGGAACTGGCGCGACGCAAGCACCGCGAGCGGCTGCGCAACGATAAAGTCAAACCTGCAACGCGCCCCGGAGACCAGGCCTGACCCCTGAAATGTGGTCGAAGAGTAAAATCAGATCTCGATGTCCTGCGCGTAGCAGATATATTCCAGCAGCGGCTTCGCGGCCCTGAAGGTTTTTTCCACCTCGCGCACAAAATCGTCGCCGAGAATGATTTCGGGCGGTTCGCGACGCATCAGGAAAAAACTTTTACGCTTGATGTCCTCGATGTGCTCGTGCTCGGCATCGAAACCGCGCGGCGGGCGCTTCAAACCCTCGCCGCCTATGCCGCCGAAGAATTTCTTCACCGAACGACTCGACTTGATCCGCCGCCATTCGTGCGGGTTATCGACGATGGTGTTGCGTATTTTCAACAGCTCGCTGTTGGGCGGCAGCCAGATCCCGCCACCGAACACGGCCTCCTCGGTGGAGATATGCACATAGAAACCCACCGTATGCGCGTCCTTGCCCAGTTCGTGGCGAAACTGGCAGGCCGCATGCAGTTTAAAGGGACGCTTGTCCTTGGAGAAACGCACATCGCGGTAAATGCGAAACATCGAGCCGCCGTGCGGGCGCGAATCGGCAACAAAATGCGGCGAAATCTTGCGCAGCCGTGGCGCCATCGCATCGATGAAAGCGCACATCGGCTGCACCACCGCCTGCTGATAGTCCGGTTTATGATCGTTAAACCAGTCTCGATTGTTATTTTTCGCCAGTGCCTGGTAAAACTCGAAGAATTTAGGCGTGAACATATTCAATTCTCACAATGATACGGGGGGCAGACCACGTT
>JAOTUD010000716.1 GCA_029864065.1 Gammaproteobacteria bacterium
GGTAAGCCCGTCGCGACGGGTTTCGTCGAGATTGACGTTCAGCCCGATGGGGCCAAAACCGAAGTCGGGGCCGAGCGTCGGATCGAATACGATTTCGTCTTCGAGGGTGAGCCGGTAAACCGAGGCAGTAAGCTGATGTACGCCCCGTGTCAACTGGATTCCGAGTTCGACCGACTCACCGGTCTGGGTGTCGAGAATCGTGTCGGCCAGCGTTCGCGACTGCTCGTCTATCTTCGCGAAGCGGAAATTCTCGTCATAGCGGACGCTGAGCCTTGTCTGATCGTCGAGATAATAGGCTAGGCCCAGTTCTTTCACGGTAACATCGTCTTCGACACGGGCCCTGGTGGGTGTCGACAGGGCGTCCGCATAGTCCAGGTCCTTTTCGATATCGGAGCGTCGCATACCAAAGGTCAGGTGCAGCTTTTCGGTAAGTCTGGGTATCAGCTGGAAATACAGGCTTTCGGTATCCTGCCTTGAATTGGAGGTTGCCACTCCGAAAGCATTCGGGATATTCAGGTCGAAATCGGTTTCTTCCAGGTCGATGCCGAGCACGTAATCGGTGGCAACGCCGCCAGCGAGGCTGCCCGACAGCTTCGGGTTGATGCTGTTATTCTCGCGTTTCGTGAAACCCGCGGCGCCGCTGGGTGTATTGCGGAAACTTTGTTCGACATCGGCATCCGTCTTGTAGTGCGCGGCATCGAGATAAAATTTGTGTTCGGCCAGATCCCGTTCGTAAACGAAACGATAAACGCTGGTGTCCTCGCTAATGAAGTCGTCGATGAACCCGGCATTGAACTGAGTCGGGTCCTGGTCAAACTCGTTCTCCAGCAGTGCCCCCGGCAGCTCGAGTTCATCCTTTATCTGTTGTACCTCGATGAAGAAGCTGTCGTGTTGCTGCCGGTATTCGACGACGCCCTGGAAATTGGAATTCTCCTCGGCATTATGGTCGCGATAATGGTCGGCTGAGAAGGTTTCGGCGGATAACCGGTAACCCAGCGAATCGCTCAACTGTCGGGTCGAGCTGAACGCTACGCCGCGGTAATCGTAGCTGCCCAGGGTAGTGCTGACGCGGTGCAGGTCCTTGCCCGACTTGCGCGTGATGATATTGATGACGCCGCCAACCGCCTGGTCGCCGTAAAGACTGCCGGCGCTGCCTACCAGGACTTCGATACGCTCGATGTCGCGCGGGAAGATATGGTGGATGTCCGGCGAGGCGGTGTCGCTGTGATTGATGCGGCGACCGTTGACGAGCACCAGCGTATTGGCGTTGGCGGTCGCCGAAAAACCGCGCACGCTGATGCTGGTCTCGGTTCCATTACCGAACAGGTCATCGACCTGCACGCCGGGAATGCCGCGTAACAATTCGCTGGTGGTCCTGGCACCGCTGTCCTCGATCTCGCCGCCGGTAATCACGTATACCGTGGCGCTGGAGATATTCTCGGCCTGCGCGGTTCTGGTCGGGGTGATGACTATGGGTCCAAGGTCTGCGAAGCTGGCAGGCGACAACGCGGCCACGCATACCCCCGCAAGGAATGTTCGAAGGGATTTCATGTGGTTCACCTCTGCACAAGAGAGACACACACAGTTTGCGAGAATTGTTATTTACGCGAAAAGCTGTGAGAACTGCCACCCGCAGTTCTGGTCTTGTTAAAACAGTCTCAGGCCGGTCTCCGGACTCGGAAGCGGAGGTATCGCTTCGTTACCGTTGCGGGGGCAGTACTCGATTTGCACGAGTTTCCCGATTCTCGTGTTACCACGCACCTGAAAACGCAGCCGCGATCATCAAGTAATCCGGCGCCGATGTCCAGTTCCCTATTTGCCGAGTGTCGCAAGCAGACAATGTTTGCGTCGTCTATAGTTCTATCGCATGATCGCATTGTCGAATTAGCGCAGTTAGCAAGCCGTGATTAGTTTCAAGTCCAGAGCCTGGCAATTGGGTTTAACCGCCCTGTTGCTGCTGATCACTTACCTGCTGAGCCTGACCACGGCCGTTTCGACCTTCGAGTACGAATTATTTGT
>JAOTUD010000718.1 GCA_029864065.1 Gammaproteobacteria bacterium
GCTGATGCAATACGGCATCAATTCGACCGTTTACGAGGCCAACACCCGCATCGGTGGCCGCATGTACTCCAATACCGGCTTCTTCAGCGACAATCGCGTCGTCGAATGGGGTGGCGAGTTTATCTCGACCGAACATACCGCCATCCGTAACCTCGCGCATCAACTCGGCCTGCAGCTCGAGGATGTCAACAAGCTCAGCGTCGGCGACGAGGAAACCTACCTGATCAATGGCCAGCTTTACAACGAGAATGACCTGCTCGACGAATGGGTGGGTGGTCTCTACGAGGTCATGAAACGCGCGCAGCAGGACGCGCCCTGGCAGCCGTTCTACAATTCGGAGCATACCGCCGAGCACCTGTATTACGACCAGATATCGGCGATCGAATGGCTGGAAAGCGACCTGGGTTATCCGAGCAGCAACTGGGTCCACAAGCTTTTGCTGACCGACCTCGTCGCCGAGTACGGCCTCACCGCAGAGAACTCGGCGCTGAACCTGATCTACCTGCTGGCATGGAATACCCGCAATTCGGGTGGACTGCCGCTCGCAGGTACCGACGAGCGCCTGCACGTCGTCGGCGGTAACGACCGGATCATGCATGGCATGGCCAACCAATTGCCGCAGGGCAGTATCGAAACGGGCCGTAAACTGGAAGCCATCGTCGGCGACTACGCGGGTCCTTACACCCTGTCTTTCGATACCGGTCCGGACGAAACCTGCGACGTACTGGTGATGTCGCTGCCGATGAACCTGATCAAGGATCTCGACATCGACACGCGCATCTGGGACGGGTTCCTGCCGCAAAAACAGCAGGCCTTCCTGTCGACCAATACGTCGTCGGACAATTGCAAGATTATCCTCGAGTTCAGCGATCGCCACTGGGACATGACGCAAATAATCAACGGTCGTGAAGTTCACCAGGCGGCCAGGTCATATTCCGATCCGGATAAATATATCTCGACCTGGGAAGGCGAGCCCGGCAACCCATCCCCGCTCGGCGTACTGGTCGACTATAACGGCGGCGTCGAAGCGCGGAACCTGAAGAACAACGTGATCCAGGGAGTCGCGAAACCAAACGATGTCAATCGGCTGCTCGGTTATTTCGACCAGGTCTGGCCCGGCATCAGCGCCAAGTACACGGGCAAGGCGCTGGTATCGAACTGGTGGGACAATCCCTATTCCAGGGGCGCATTCACATCGCCTGCGGTCAACACCATGACCGTCTGGTGGGGCGCACAGTGGGAAACCGAGGGCAATATATACTTTGCCGGCGAAGCCTACGACGAGGAGTACTGGTCGTACATGAATGGTGCGATCCAGTCGGGCGAGCGCGTCGCGCTGGAAATACACCAGAATTATTGATCTCCAGGCTTTATTCTTCGAAGCGGACAGATCCCATTTTCCTCAGAAAACTGGGGTCTGTCCCCGATTTACCTAGAGCGGGTTTGTTACCCACGCATCGACCTGGCGGCCGAGTATCTCGACCTTGAGCCGATCGGTTCTCGCGACAGGCGCCCGAAAATAGGCGAGCCCGATCGCTTTCTGCAGGCGATGCCCGAAGGCGCCGGACGTCACCATGCCGACCGCTTCGTCGTCACGAAACACCGTGTGCAGGTAAAACGGATCGAACCCGGGTTCGTCGAACTCGAGCAGTTCCATACTCCAGTGGTCGCTTCGCTGCGCGCGCGCCAGCATCGCGTCGCGGCCGATGAATTCCCTGCCCTCGGTTCTGACGAGGTGCGCAAGCCCGGCTTCGAGCGGGCTGCGTTCGGTGGTCAGGTCGACGCCCCAGGCGCGGTAGCCTTTTTCGAGGCGCATCGCGTTCATCGCGAACGCGCCGTAGCAGCCGAGCTCGCAGCGCTTTCCCGCGGCTAGCAGCTGCGCCAGCAGTTCCTTTTGCCGCTCGATATCGTGATGCAGCTCGAAGCCCGGCTCGCCGACGTAGGAAATTCGCAACAGGTCTACTTCGATACCGGCGATGACAACCCGCGCGGCGCTTAACCACGGCAATGCGGCG
>JAOTUD010000719.1 GCA_029864065.1 Gammaproteobacteria bacterium
ATCGGGGGCCGGTAGCGTAAACTGGTTTCTCAGCATTGCCTGGACCAGTCATTCACCGTGAGCGAGAAAGTTACCACCCAAACGGAACAACCCGCGGCCGATGTGCCGACACCGCAGCAGGACTCGATGATCGGTTTTTTCGGCATCGGTCTGGCGTTGAACCTGGTCCTGGTTGCAGCTTACGGCGTCTGGGCTTACCGGCAGTGGAAGCAATCCGCCAGACGCGAAGATTAGCGTCGTCGCTTCGATATTCATCTAACCGCTCCCCGCGTAGTAGTCGGTGATCTTTTGATACTGCGACAACAGCGTGGCCGCGTAGTGTGGTTGCGAGAAAGTCGCCATCAGCCGGGCGTAGGGATCGACCAGGAAAATAGCGCTGCTATGCGCGACCAGGTATTGCCCCGCTGCGGTTTCCTCCTCGAGTATGTATGACACGCCGAATTGTCGCATCAAGCGCTCGATCGCGCCTTCGCCGGCGGTCGCGCCGATAAAGCGCCGGTTGAAATGCGCGACGTAGCTCGCGAGCTTTTCGGTGGAGTCGCGCCCGGGGTCGATCGACACGAACAGCACCTGCATATCCTCGGGCTGCTTCCCGGTTTCGTCCTCGAGCAGCCGGTACAGTGCGTCCAGCTCGTGCAGGGTATTGGGACAGACATCGGGGCAGGAAAGGTAGCCAAAAAAAACGAAGGTCCATTTTCCGCGCAGGCTGGCCTCGGTGATCGGGCCGCGGTTGTGAGTCTGCAACTGGAAAGGCGTCAGCGGGCGAAACTCGGAGCGCAGCACGCCGTGCAGTTCCGACGGCGGCGATTTCGGTTTCACCAGAGCATAGGTAAGCAGCATCAGCAACACCAGCAGCCCCGCCAGTACCAGTGTGCCGACGGGAAAGGTTTGCTTATCGGTCATAACGGGTTGTCGCGCGTCATTGTGCGTCGACGTCGACATGGTCGTAGCGGATGATGTGTTCGTTGATCACGCCAGGTTTGATCAGATCCAGGTAACCGTCGGCAAGCCTGATGCTGCATGCGGACAGGGCCCCGCATTCGAAAGCGATCCGGTCCTGGTAATATCCGTAGCGCTCGACCTGCACCGTCGCCGCCTGGTCCAGCAAACCGAACCTGTCCCTGAGGTAAGCGGCGCTGTCGGTGCGCTTCCGCGCCGCGACAAATACTTTTTCGATCGTCGCGGCATCGACGCCGTGCGCATAGGGGTAGGGCACGAACAGCAGGCCGAGCCAGCGATCCGGGAAGAACTTGATGTAGATATTGTTGCCGGCGGTTTCAGCCGGGCTGTCGTCGTTGCCGAGCCGTGCGTAAAAGCCGCTCAGGTTCTCGCCGGCGCTCTGGGGCAGCGCCGGCGTCGCTAATACCGCCAGCAGCAAGAACGTCAGGTATTGCCTGGCGTGGATTTTACAGGTGCTGCAGCAGTTTGTTTTTAGCATTCTGTATCAGTGCCTTCAGGGTTGACTGGCTTGCCGGCGCGTGCGAACGCATCCCGGCAAGGTTGTGCAGGCGCGAATCGTGCGTCCTGAAATGAACCTGGAACCAGTCCGCCAGCTTCCGCCTGAACGCCGAGTCGTCCAGCTCCAGCGACTTTTCGTATTCGTCGGCGATGTCGCGTATGTCGTCCAGCAGGCGCTCGTGATCGGACTTGTGTTCCTGGTAATTAACGTAATCGTGACGCAGCATCATTTGTTCCTCTAGCGCAAAATGTGCCGAAATGCTGCCGTAAATTTCGCCGAGGGCGTCGATCACCAGGTCCCTGTCTGCCTGCTTTTCGATCAACGCGTAAACCGCGTTGATCTGGTCGATCAGCGCTTCGTGTTCGAAATCAACGCCTTTGATTCCGGTACAGTATTCTTCGCGCCATTCGATCAGGGCCATCTTCGGGTTCCGCCAGGATTACTGGAAAAAGTGAAAGGTCAAGCTATCACGACGGCCGCCGCGGCTAATTGACCAATGTCAAACCCATCGCCCGGCGCGGATTACGACAATTTTTGCCACTTGACTTTTATCA
>JAOTUD010000101.1 GCA_029864065.1 Gammaproteobacteria bacterium
GAGCTTTCGATACCCTGGCGCGCCAGCGCGGCGGCCCCCGGGTAAAGCGGCAGCCGGTCGACCATTATTTCGACCGCGCAGCCCGAGGCACGCGCCATCTCGAACAGGTGTCCGGCGAAGCCGAAGCCGGTAACGTCGGTGCAGGCGCTCGCGGCAAAGCGCCTGAAGCAGTTTGCCGCCGCCTGGCTCGAGACCAGCATCTGCTCGAGCGCGGCATCGATCCAGTCGCCGCGCGCCTTGCCGCGCATGTCGGCGGCAAACAGTATCCCGCTGCCCAGCGGCTTGGTCAGGATCAGCAGGTCGCCGGGGCGCATGCCCGCCTTGAGCATCAGTTCCGCGGGCCTGGCAAAGCCGTTTACGCTCAATCCGCAACTCATCTGGCTGCCCTCGCCGCTGTGCCCGCCCAGCAGCAGGCAGTGGTGCTGGGCGAGCGTCTCGACGACGCCTGACATCAGTTGGTACAGGTCCTGGGCCTGCTTGGTTTCGCTCGCAACCGCGACGTTGGCGATCACCAGCGCGCTGTGCGCGTCGACGCCCATCGCGAAAAGATCTCCCAGCGCGTGATTCGCCGCGATGCGGCCGAACAGGTAGGGATCATCGATGAAACTGCGAAAGTGATCGATCGACTGAACCAGCTCCATGCCCGGCGGCACCTTTATCAGGGCGGCATCATCCGGATGCTCCAGGCCCGAATCCGATCCCACGCCGTGCTCGCGGTAAACCTGCTCGAGCACCTGCTCGAGAATCTCGCTGCCGACCTTCGAACCACAGCCACCGCAACGCATCGGCGCCAGCTCCAGAACTTCGGGATCGCCAGTCGACATATCGGGTAGCTCGGAAAAACGCCGTATGAAGTTACGATCGATCCGATCCTTCAGCCACCAGCACCAGCGTCCTTGCAGCGCCCAGGGTCCGCGGCTGGCGACCGCATAGCGATCGCCGGTCGATATCAGCGACAGGAACTGGCGTTGCGGCCTGAAGGGCCGCGGCGGCTGCTGCCGCAACCGGCGAATCAGGTTGCGCGCCAGCGGAATCCCCTGGCGTACCGCGAACACGCCCGATTTGGGCCTCGGGTAAGCGTCGACGGCGGCGATATCGCCGGCGGCAAATACGTTGGCGTGGGATACGCTTTGCAGGCAGGCGTTGACCGCGATAAATCCATTGTCGTCCAGCGCCAGGCCGGAATCGCGTAACCAGCCGGCGGCGCAGGCATGGGTAACCCAGATCGCGCTGTCGGCGGCTAGCGGGGTCGCGAAATCGCCGTGCAAATGGCCATGCTCGAATTTCTCCACCGCGTGCTGGTAATAGACCGGGATCGAGCGTTGCTCGAGAATATGGGTGAAGATTTGCCGCACCCGGTCGTTATGACCCGGCAACAGCCGCTCGTCGGCGGTGACGATCGACAGCCTGAGCCGGGCGTGCCGCTGCGTCAGCTGGCGCGCGCGGTAGTCCAGCGACAGCGCCAGCTCCACGCCCCCTGCCCCGCCGCCGATGATGGCCAGCCGGAAATCGTCGTCGCGTTCGAGCAATCCCTGTTCGAGCCGGCCCCAGGATTCGATAAAACGATCGACCGGCTTGACCGCGAACTGCAGCCCGTCGTCGCCGTTTGCGAGCGGATTTGTCGGCCGCGAACCGATGTTGATCGAAACCAGGTCGTAATCGAGCGCGGGCCGGCGCGCGAAACTGATCCGGCCCCGGTCGGCGTCGATCGCGGTGACCGAATCGTGGACAACGCGCGCACCGGCATGGTGCGCCAACGGCAACAGGTCGATGTGCGCATCGTCGAATTCGTAATGCCCGGCGATGTATCCCGGCAGCATGCCCGAATAAGGCGTGTGCAGGTCTCGGGTTACCAGGGTCAGGCGAACTCCCGGTAGCGGGTTCATGGCAAGGTGCCTGAGGACGAATAAATGACTATGCCCTCCCCCGATCAGGACCAGGTCGGAATTGATTGCAGGTTCATCCATGGTTAAAGTAAAAGAACATCTTTGCTGCTGTCTAAATTCGGGTTGGTTAATCGCTCTGGTATTATGCGTGCAGCTTTTGTACTGTAAAGCCATGATTAAGCTATCCAGAATATCGGTTCCGTCGCTGCGCCTGTTAATCGCCCTGGTGACCGTTACACCGGTCGCGGCGCAACAGTTTCCCGAGGTCGAACAGGGCTACCCCGGGATCCGCGTCGAGCAGGTAAGCAGCGGCCTCGGCGTTCCCTGGGGCATCGCGTTCGTATCGCCACGGCGGCTGCTGGTGAGCGAGCGCAGTGGTGGGCTGCGCCTGCTCGATATCGAGAATAATTCGATCGTCGCCCTGAGCGGCGGTCCTGAGGTCGTCGCCGAGGGCCAGGGCGGCATGCTGGACGTCGCGGTCGGACCCGGTTTCGTCGATGACGGCTGGATTTACTTTACCTACAGCAAACCCTCCGGTTCCGAGGCCGCCACCACCCTGGCCAGGGCGCGCCTGCAACAAACCCGGCTGATCGACTGGCAGGACCTGCTGGTCACCGATACGGCCACCGATACCCGCCGCCACTTCGGCAGCCGCATCGCCTTCGACGACCAGGGCCACGTTTTCTTCGGGGTCGGGGACCGCGGCAAGCGCGGCATGGCACAGGATCTCGGCAACCATGTCGGCACGATCATGCGACTCAATCTCGACGGCAGCGTCCCCGCCGACAACCCGTTCGTCGGCAATCCGAAGGCACGTGACGAAATCTGGAGCTACGGTCACCGCAACCCACAGGGTTTGCTGTTCGACCGCGATACCGGCAGGCTGTGGTCGATAGAGCACGGTCCGCGCGGCGGCGACGAGATAAACCTGATCGAAAAAGGACGCAACTACGGCTGGCCGGTGATCAGCTACGGCAAGGAATACTGGGGCCCCGTGGCCGTCGGTGAGGGCACCAGCAAACCGGGCATGGAGCAACCGCGCAAGGTGTATATTCCATCCATTGCCCCGGGCAGCCTGATGCTGTACCGCGGCGACACCTTTCCCGCGTGGCGCGGCAGCCTGTTTGCCGGGGCGCTCAAGCTGCAGCACATCAACCGCGTAACCTTGTCGGAAACCGCCGCGGCGACAGGCGAGGAGCGTATCCTGGAAGATCTCGGCGAGCGCATCCGGGCGTTAATCCAGGGACCGGACGACTTCATTTATCTTTCTACCGACAGCGGCCGTATTCTGCGTATCCGTCCCGACTGATGATCAACGAGGTTATTGAAAATCGGGTGCAATGCCCTTACTGCTGGGAAGCCTTCACCTTGCTGATCGACGCTTCGATCGCAGCGCAGGAATACACCGAAGACTGCGAAGTCTGTTGCCGGCCGATCGACTTCATCGTCGAGGTTGACGAGCAGGGTCAGGCCCGGGTCCAGGCGCGCCTGCAAGATGAGTGATCGACTCAAAACGCTGCTGCTGATAATCTGCTCGCTGGCCTTTGGTCCGGTCAAATCCGCACCGAACTGGATCGAACATGCCTCGCGGCCTGGACCCGACATTGCGCCCGGCGGGCAATCGCGCTTCGACCAATTATTCCTGCAGGCGGACGGCGGCTACCGCATTCCTTACCCGTTCGGCAGGCTGATCGAAGCGCTCGACGCGCGTATCGACAACGGCGACGAGCCGGCGGTGCTGCAGGTCTTCGTGCCGCTAGGCAGATCGCTGCAACGCGAGGCCCCCGCTCCCGACTACTTCCATTTTCCACGCCGGGTAATCGCGCTCGACGGAGAACCCGTTACCCGCGATAACGAGGCCGGACTCGCGCTCAGGTACCGGCTGTTCATCGCGCATCAACCTAAAACCGAAACCCTGGAAGTCATCAGTTACAACGATGGCGCCGGGCGTTTCGAGTTCCAGCTGGTCGAAAATTATACGGCCGCTGCCGAACCGCGCGTCGCACCGGCAAACCGGGTGATGTGCATGAGCTGCCACCAGAACGCGGCACCGATCTTCGCCGCGATACCCTGGAGCGAAACCAGTTTCAACGTGGCGGTCGCGAGCAGGCTGGTCGCAACCCTGCCGAATCGTTTCAACTCGCTTATCGGTACCGTTACCGCCGATGCCGGCGTTATCGACGTGCTGGTCGAACGTGCCAATTACCTGTCGGCGGCCCAGCTGATCTGGCGCAGGGGCTGCACCACGCGCCGTTGCCGCGCCGCGATTTTGCGCGCGATACTGCAGTACCGGCTTAGCGGCGAATCGAACTTCGCCGAAGCCGCGACCGGCTATCAACGCGATTACCTCGGCGAGTTGACGCGTAACTGGCGCCGGCTCTGGCCCCGCGGGCTGGCGCTGCCGGGGAGCCGGCTCGCCGACCGCGATCCGTTTGCCACGGAGGCGATGACGATCGAGCAGGACCCGCTGTTCGCGCGACCGCCGCATGCCACCTGGTATCGCGTCGATGCGACGCTGGCGCGCGGCATTGTCTACCGGCTGGCCGGTTTTTTCACGCTGGCGGATATCCGGCGCATCGATCGCCAACTGGCGCGACTCGGCGGCGGCGGTCCGTCCGCGGGCTATCGCTACCGTGCCTCCTGCCGCGCCACGCCAGCCGACGCCGAGAGCATGATTCTATCCTGCGGCGATCACAGCCGTGCGCAAGGCCTGCAGGCGACGCTCGAGCTCGAATTGCGGCGGGACCAGGTCGATTCGATACGCATCACGTCGCTGCGTGTCCCGCAGGATACCAACCTGTTGCAGCCGGATGTTGCATCCTTTACGCTGCATCCCGGCAGGCTCGAGTTGCTACCGGCCGACAGCACAGCCGGCCTGTCGCTACGCCTGGCCAACGGAGATCGAATCAGTTCCATGGTATTGAGCTGGAACGATAGGCTGCGCGACGGCGAATCCAGCCTCGAAATCGAGGTTGTCGCCGAGTTCGAGCATGTCGACCAGGCGTTGCAAAGGCTACTCGACGAGGATGTACAAAGGCGGGGGGACGGCCTCGCGGCGAACCCGTTCGAGCGTAAGAAGATCTTGCACGGGCTGATGCGCGAACTGAACATGAAACCGCTGGCCTGGGCGGAGACGACAGCGCCGGCCAGCGCCGCAACCGCGCGCCCGGTGGGCAAACTCGATGGCAAGCTGGCCTTGCTGGTACCCTACTGCGCCCACTGCCATCGCGACGACCGCGTCAACCCGCCCGGATTTCTTGCCGGAGACGATCCGCGGGCGGCGGTGCTGCAGTGCGCGCCGCGAATTCTGCGGCGCCTCAAAGCCTGGCAAACCGGTTTTGCCATCGCCAAATCGCCGATGCCACCAGCGGCCTCGCTCGAATTCAGCGGGATCACGGCCGACGACTGGCCTGCGAGCGATCAGTACCGCGCCATGGTCGCGAGTATCGAGGAACTGGCGCTCGAACGGCATGGTGAGCAGGCTCTCAAAAACTGGCTCGAGGCGGATTACCGGCTGTTGCCGCCCTGCCTCGCGGCACTCAGCGAATAACGAATTTCTGCTCGAACGCCGCGGACTCGAGTTCCTCGGTGACCACATCGCTGACGCGCGCATGACTCGGCCCGGCGCGAATAATCTCGACCAGACCTGCGACGGCGTTCGCATCGCCCTGCAACAGGAACTCGACGCGGCCATCGCGCAGGTTGCGCACGTACCCGCGCACCTGCATCGCTTCGGCCTGGCGCATCACGAAGTAGCGAAATCCCACTCCCTGGACCCGCCCCGATACGAAACCCCTGACGCTACGCATCTGTGCCATTGCGCCGGTCGATGAATTGCTTTGGCCCGGCAACGATAAGCTTGAGGCCCGTTGCGTCAGTTTCGGTGAAAAAGGGCCCGCCGGGGGCGATACGCCTGGTCGGGCCCTGTTCGCAACGACCCGGGCATTCGCGCCGTAGGATCGGAATATCGAGCCCTGCGCCGGATATCATGTCATCGATTCTGTCGATCTGGTCCAGGCTGCCGCTGCCGATGCAGGAACGCCGGCCGGCGCCAGCCCTTGCGTTGATACAGACGACGAGCCGAACCGGACCCGGCATGTTATTCGAGGTTGAGCCTGGCGCGGATCGCCGCCTGCTCGGGATTCCAGAATTCGGCCCAGCGCGCCAGCAGTCGCAGGCCCTCGCGCTGCTGCGCTTCGTCGCCGGCCTCGATGCCGACGCGGTAGTTTTCGACCCCCTTGATGAAATAACGCTCGAAGTTCTTGCCGAGGCGCAGATCCAGCCGGTCGAGAAAAGAGCGTTCCACCTGGAACGCGAGTTTCAATCCCTGGTCGAGCACCGCCAGGGCCTCGGTTACCGCCTGCTGATCGAGCCCGGCCGTCTGCAGCCGCCTGCCGCCGTCCTCGACCTGGTTCAGCGATTCGAGAAAATAATACTTCTGGCTGGCCGGGAGCTCCTCTTCGTCGGTCGAGGATGAACATCCCGCCAGCACCACCAGCAACAGGCCCGGTAAGAAAACGCATTGCAGGCCTCGGCTCATTGCTTGCCGGCGATGCGCATGCGTAACGCGTTGAGCTTGATGAAGCCCTCGGCGTCTTTCTGGTCGTATGCGCCGCGGTCGTCTTCGAAGGTGACGATGGCCTGGTCGAACAGGCTGTTGCTGGCGGACTTGCGCCCGACCACGCTCACCGAACCCTTGAACAGTTTCACCCGCACTTCGCCGTTGACCGTGGCCTGGGACGCGTCGATCATCTGTTGCAGCATTTTGCGCTCGGGGCTCCACCAGTAACCGTTGTAGATCATGTGCGCATACCTCGGCATCAATTCATCCTTCAGATGCGCGACCTCGCGATCGAGCGTGATCGACTCGATGCCGCGATGCGCCTTGAGCATGATGGTGCCGCCGGGCGTTTCGTAACAACCCCTCGATTTCATCCCGACGTAGCGATTCTCGACTATGTCGAGGCGTCCGACACCGTGGGCGCCGCCTTCCTGGTTCAGCCGGGTCAGCACCTGGGCCGGCGTCATCCGCACGTCGTCGACGGAGACGATGTCACCGTTTTCGAAACCGAGCTCGAGGTAGGTCGGCCGATCGGGAGCCCGCTCGGGGGAGACGGTGCGCTGCCACATAGCGTCGTCCGATTCCTGCCAGGGATCCTCGAGTTCGCCGCCCTCGTATGAAATATGCAGCAGGTTCGCGTCCATCGAGTACGGCGACTTGCTGCCCTTCTTTTTCTCGATCGCGATGCCGGCGGCATCGGCATAGGCGAGCAGGCTTTCGCGCGAGCTCAGATCCCATTCACGCCACGGCGCGATTACCCGGATATCGGGGTTCAACGCGTAGGCGCCAAGCTCGAATCGCACCTGGTCGTTGCCCTTGCCGGTAGCGCCGTGCGCTACCGCGTCGGCGCCGGTTTGCGCGGCAATTTCGATCAGGCGTTTGGCGATCAGTGGGCGCGCAATCGACGTGCCGAGCAGGTACTCTCCCTCGTAAACGGTATTGGCGCGAAACATCGGGTAGACGAAATCGCGCACGAACTCTTCCTGCAAATCCTCGATATAAATCTCCTTGACCCCGTATTTCTCGGCCTTGGCGCGCGCCGGCTCGAGTTCTTCCCCCTGGCCGATATCGGCGGTAAAGGTCACGACTTCGCAATCGTACTCATCCTCCAGCCATTTCAGGATAACCGATGTATCGAGCCCGCCCGAATAGGCCAGGACCACTTTGCTTACCGATGCTTTGCTCATGTTGTTTCCGTCGCGAGATTGCCCCGGCTGTGTGAGGCTGAAAAAGGGGGGTATTGTCTTTAGAATTGACATAAAAATCCAGTACCGGCGTATAATGCGCCGATTCGAACCGGAGGGAGTAACATGACTGAATCCGCTTTCAGAGTGCACGCGATGGAACTGGGA
>JAOTUD010000720.1 GCA_029864065.1 Gammaproteobacteria bacterium
TCCCTCCATTAAACCTTTTGGTCAAGCTTTGAATCCAGTTGTTATTTTCGAGTCAGGTGCTGTAAATTGCACGCCAGATTACACGACTTCAAGTATAGACAACAGTTTACGATTGTTGGAAATTAACGGGATCGCCGCTATACGCGGAGTCGCAGCTAATTGGGGTGCGACTCGAGGCGACGACAGGGGACCAGGATGACTTACCCATTTTGCAGCGAAGATTTCAGGGCGCAACCCTACTGGTGGGATCAGACACCCGCATTGCCCTTGCACGATAACGAGTTGCCGGACAAAACCGATGTGCTCGTGATCGGATCGGGCTATACCGGCCTCCATTGCGCGTTGCAAACCGCCGCTGCCGGCCGCGGTACGACGGTAATCGATGCGCAGGACGCGGGCTGGGGTTGCAGCACGCGCAACGGCGGTCAGATCAGCGGCGAAATCAAGCCTGGCTACGAACAACTGCGCGGCCGTTACGGCGCCGAGCGCGCCCATGCGCTGGTCAGCGAAGCGCGTGGTGCGCTCGAATGGCTCGGAGACTTCGTCGAGCGGAACGCGCTCGACTGCGACTACAGCCGCTGCGGTCGATTCCTCGCGGCGCACAATCCGCGGCAGTTTCGCAGGCTGGTAGCGATGGCGCAGCATCAGCCCGATGGCCTCGAACAAAGCCTGCGCATCGTCGGACCCGGCGACCAGGCCAGCGAGATCGACAGCGATTACTATCACGGGGGCCTCGTAATCGAACGGCATTGCGCGCTCGACCCGGCCAGGTATCACCGCGGGCTGCTGCAACTGGCGCAGGCTTCCGGCGCACAGGTGCACGGACATTGCGCCGCCTTGTCGGTGGAGCGCTTGGGCGACGGCTTCAGGGTCGTTACCAGCCGCGGCGCGATCGTGACCCGGGACCTGGTGGTCGCTACCAACGGCTATACCGGCGGCGTGACCCCATGGCAGCGGCGGCGTGTCATCCCGATCGGCAGCTACATGCTGGCGACCGAGGCGATGGACCCGGCACGCGCCGCGCGGCTGATGCCGCGGCACCGTGTGTTCAGCGATACGCGCAAGATCGTGGTTTACTTCCGGCGCTCGGCGGCCGGCGACCGCCTGCTGTTCGGCGGCCGGGTATCGGTGTTCGAGTCCGACCCGGTGCAAAGCCTGCCGGCGCTGCGGCGGGAAATGCTGCGAATATTCCCGCAGCTCGAGGATGTCAGCATCAGCCACACCTGGATGGGCTTCGTCGCCTATACCTTCGATTACCTGCCGCATCTCGGCGTGGAGGACGGTATTCACTACGCGATGGGATACTGCGGCTCGGGCATCTGCCTGGCGAGTTACCTCGGCAACCGGCTCGGCCTGCAGCTGCTCGGGGAGCCCGGCGGCGGCAGCGCCTTCGCCGCCACCCGCTTCCCGACGCGCCCGTTGTACAGCGGCAAACCGTGGTTCCTGGCGAGCGCGGTGCGCTACTATCAGTTACTGGATCGGTTGCGCTAGCGCCCGGGCAGCACTCGGGCAATTTGCACTATTTAGGTGCATAAAACGTCGTCAAGTGCCTCGAAATCGGTCAATTTGAACCGTATCTGACATCGTTATTCTTTCCGGGTATCGTTGCGCGTCTTGCACAATTTTGGGGAGCGCGTTGTGAAACTGGTTGCGGCAATCATCAAACCTTTCAAACTGGACGACGTGCGTTCGGCCTTGTCCGAGATCGGGATCCAGGGTTTGACCGTTTACGAGGTCAAGGGCTTCGGTCGTCAGAAAGGGCATACCGAGCTATACCGTGGCGCCGAGTACGTCGTCGATTACATTCCCAAGACAAAAATCGAAGTCGCGATCGATGACGATCAGCTTGACGCGGTGATCGAAGCCATCATCGAATCCGCCAAAACCGGCAAGATCGGCGACGGTAAAATCTTCGTGATCCCGTTGGAAAATGTCATCCGGGTTCGCACCAGCGAAACCGGCAGCAGCGCTTTGTAGGAGGTCGCAATGAAGAGACTCGGATTATTCGTCAG